>JALWJU010000172.1 GCA_026997055.1 Paracoccaceae bacterium
GAATACCAGCCCCCCGGCCCAGATCGCGACAATACCCGCCGCGACCATGACCGCGGCCGAGGCGACACGGGGGCGAAGATCGCTCCAGCTACTCACTCAGCACCGCTCCGAAACGCCGCTCGCGCCTGCCATAGCGGGCCACGACCCGGGCAAAGACCTCGGCGGTAAAATCGGGCCAGAGCGTGTCGATGAACTCGTATTCCGCATAGGCCGACTGCCAGAGCAGGAAGTTGGAAATACGCGCCTCGCCAGACGTGCGAATCACCAGGTCCGGGTCGGGCAGCACACAGGTATCGAGATAGCGTGGCAGGGTCTCCTCATTCACGTCCCGCGCCTTCAGCCTGCCCGCCTCCACGTCCTGAGCCATGCGCCGGGCAGCGCGCGCCACCTCGTCGCGCCCGCCGTAATTGAGGGCGATGGTCAGATGGACCCGGTCGTTCCCGGCGGTCAGCAACTCCAGTTCGTCCATCAGATCCACGAGCTTCGGCTCCAGGCGCACCCGATCCCCGATGAACCGCACCCGCACCCCGCGGCGAAACAGATCCTCGGCCTCCTTCTGGATGTAGCGGCGAAACAGGCTCATGAGCCCCGCCACTTCCTTCTGCGTACGCTTCCAGTTTTCGGTCGAAAAGGCAAATATCGTCAGATACTTGACCCCAAGATCCGGGCAAGCCTCGACAATCTCGCGCACCCTCTTGGCACCGGCATGATGCCCAAACAGCCGCGGCCGCCCCCGCGCCTGGGCCCAGCGACCGTTGCCATCCATGATGATTGCCACATGACGCGGGCCTTCGCCCCCCCCGGCACCGGTCCCTTCCTGCTGCTCGACCATCCAAAGGCTCCCTTAATCGCGAAATATCATCACTACATATATCATCCGCGCCAATATGCACGGTTTCGCACAGTATTCATAGGCGTTTCATACGCAATTCTCCGCCGATCCCCTGCTCCCGGCCTCGCCTCCTGCCAGACCCCTTTCATCTTTCTGCAAATACTCCCGCCGGAGGCACCGATTTTTCCGCGAAAAATCGCCCCCGGCCACAGCGCGGCCGCCAAATTCACGAGCGCGACCATCGCGCTCACACCTGCATGATCTCTTCCTGCTTGGCAGCCAGGGCCTCGTCCACGCGCTTGACGAAGCGGTCGGTAAGCGCCTGCACCTCGTCATGCCACAGCTTGTGGTCATCCTCGCTCATGCCCTGGGCCTTGGCTTTCTTCAGGGTTTCCATGCCGTGGTGGCGCACGTTGCGGATGGCGATGCGAGCGTTTTCGGCGTATTGGGCGGCCACCCGGGTAAGCTCCCGACGACGTTCTTCGTTAAGTTCGGGGATCGGAAGCATGATGATGGTACCGTTGAGCTGCGGATTGATGCCAAGGCCGCTCTCGCGGATCGCCTTTTCGGCGGCACCGACCAGAGACTTGTCCCAGATGTTCACCGTCAGCAGCCGGGGCTCGGGGACATTGACGGTACCGATCTGGTTGATCGGAGTTTTCTGCCCGTAGGCCTCGACCATGATCGGATCCAGCATGCTGGCCGCCGCGCGCCCGGTACGCAGGCTGGCGAATTCGCCGCGCAGGGCATTGAGCGCCCCCTCCATGCGCCGCTCCAGATCGTCGATGTCGATTTCTATTTCTTCCTCAGACATGTTGGCCCTCTTGTCGTGCTTTCCTTGCGGATCTTCCTGCCCCGTGCCGGCGCCAGACGATGCCCGCAACTCGCGCGCGGCCTTGCTACGCCGGCCGGCCCGCCCTGTTGCGCCAGTTCCGGCCAGTATAGATCACCCGCTCACTTTCGTACAGGTGCCCTCCCCGGCCAGTATCCCGCGAAAACCGCCTGGCTCATCGAGGCTGAAGACGATGATCGGCAGATTGTTGTCGCGCGCCAGCGCAATGGCGGTGGCGTCCATCACTCCCAGCCGCTTGCCCAGCACATCGTCATAGCTGACCTGCTCGTAGCGGCGGGCATCGGCAAATTTGGCCGGATCCTTGTCATAGACTCCATCGACCTTCGTGGCCTTGAATATCACCTCGCAGGCCATTTCCGAGGCACGCAGGGTGGCGGCGGTATCGGTGGTGAAATAGGGGTTGCCGGTACCGGCGGCAAAGATGCAGACCCGCCCCTTCTCGAGGTGGCGCACGGCACGCCGGCGGATATAGGGCTCGCATATCTGATCCATGGGGATGGCGCTGATCACCCGGGTAAAGACACCGAGACTCTCGAGCGCGCTCTGCATCGCCAGCGCGTTCATGACGGTTGCCAGCATGCCCATGTAATCGGCGGTGGTGCGCTCCATGCCCTGGGCCGAGCCCTGCAGGCCGCGGAAGATGTTGCCGCCGCCGATGACCATGGATATCTCCACCCCCATGTCATGCACGGCCTTCACCTCCCGGGCGATGCGCGCGACGGTGGGCGGGTGCAGCCCGTAGCCCTGATCGCCCATCAGCGCCTCACCGGAGATTTTCAGCATTACCCGCCGGTATTTCGGCGCCACCTCTCCGGCGATTTCCCCCCGTACGCCCTCCCGGTCCGCTTCTCCCTTGCTGCCTTCGCCGCCTTCCCCGCCGCCCGACTGACCCTCGCGCATCGCACTACCCCGCTTTGCCTTTTCTTTAGGCGCAAAATGTCGCAAAACGCTTCCGGGTTCAATGCGAGATTGCCCGCCTGACGAAAATCGCCCGCCCCCGCAGCGGGTCCCAGGAGCCGCGCCGTGCGTGACGCGCTGAATGCCGAGATACCACCCGACCGCCCGGTACTGATCGCCGGCCCCACGGCTGCGGGAAAATCCGCCCTGGCGCTGGCTATCGCCGAAGCCCAGGGGGGACGAATCATCAATGCCGACGCATTGCAAGTATATGAAAACTGGCGCATTCTCACCGCCCGCCCGACACCCGAAGAACTCGCCCGCGCACCCCATGCGCTCTATGGCCATGTGCCCGCCACCACCGCCTATTCGGTCGGAGCGTGGCTGCGCGACCTTGCTCCGCTGCTGCGGGGCGCGCGCCCGATCGTCGTCGGCGGGACCGGGCTCTATTTCACGGCCCTTACCGAAGGGCTGGCTCCGATCCCCCCGATCCCACCCGAAATCCGCGCCGAGGCAGGCGCGCGCCTCGAGCGCGACGGCCCCGCCGCCCTGCTCGGCGCCCTCGATCCGGCGACCCGCGCGCGCATCGACACCCGGAACCCCGCACGCATCCTGCGCGCCTGGGAGGTGCAGGCGGCCACCGGGCGCGGGCTGGCCGAATGGCACGACCGAACTCCGCCCCCGCTCCTGCCGCTGAGCAAAGCCACACCGCTGCTGATCGCTCCCGAGCGCGACTGGCTGGCAGCCCGCATCGAACGGCGCTTCGACGCCATGCTCGCCGCGGGCGTGCTCGAGGAAGCGCGCGCCAACCTCGCCGGCTGGGACCCGGCGCGCCCCTCCGCGCGGGCCATCGGCGCGCCCGAACTCATCGCTCACCTGCGTGGCAAGATCACCCTCGAGGCTGCCCGCGAACGCGCCGTCACCGCCACGCGCCAATATGCCAAACGCCAGCGCAGCTGGTTTCGCGCCCGGATGCGCGCCTGGAAGCGCCTGCCCTGGCCCCGATACGCTCCCTGAACGCCCATCGCCAGCGCCACCGCGACCGCTCCGAATCGCTCTCTCTCTTCGCCTGGGCCGACCTGGAAAACAAATCGCCCCGAAGCGAAATCACAGCCTCCCGCCACGACCGGCAGCCATCCGCACTCGCCTGTCTTCCAGCACCGTCCCGACCACGTTCATGGATGTATATAACTGATTTATAATGGTTTTACCTGCCCACGCCTCCCGCCTGGCCCGGCTGCGACGAGAAAGCCACAGGCAGGCAAAATTTCACCTTCCCCGATGCGAATCGGGCGACAGGGCGGGAATTTTGCGATACGCCAAGGGCTCAGGATGCGTCTGCCACCTTGACCCGCTACCGAAAATCGCTGCCCATGAATCGCCCATGAATCAAGCCGACCCGCTGCCGTCTCCGTTTCGCATCATTCCGCTGGCCCGTCTTGCCAAGGGCGGGCGCTGGCGGACCGAAGCCATGCGCAGCTATGGGGCGCCGGTTCTCTACTGGTTCACCCGCGGCCAGGGCCGCATCACCATCGCCGGGCAGACCGCCGGCTATGGCCCGCATAACGCGGTCTTCGTGCCTGCCGGCTGCATGCACGGCTTCGAGATGTCAAGCCAGGTGCACGGGCTGATCATCGTCTTTCCCGCCGGATCGGAAGAGCGCATCGACCTGCCAGATACGCCCCTGCACCTGCGTCTGCGCGAGGCCGAGCAGCATCTGGAGCTGACCAAGCTGCTCGAAAACCTGCAAAACGAACTCGATTCCGGCGCTCCCGAGGCCGAAACCGCCATGCTGTGCCATGCGGGCCTGCTCGCGGTATGGCTGCGCCGGCAGGTCAACGAGCTCGAGGAAGAAGCCGAGGTCGCCCCCCGCTCCTCTGCCGCCCGGCTCGCCGCCGCCTTTACCGCGCTGGTGGAAGAGGACTTCCACACCGGCAAGTCGGTGCGCGACTATGCCCGCGAGCTTGGCGTCACCCCGACCCATCTCAGCCGGGTCTGCAACAAGGCCTGCGGCCGCCCCGCCTCGGCGATCCTTGCCGACCGCGTGCATTACGAGGCCCGGCGCCTGCTCACCGAGACCCACATGCCGATCAAGGACATCGCCGCCGCCCTCGGCTTCGCCTCGCCGGCCTATTTCACCCGCGCCTTTCACAATCACACCGGCGTCACGCCCTCTCAGTTCCGCCGCGGCGGCTGAGCGCCCGCGGCAGCGGCCCGCACTCTGCCCGACCTGCTGCGAACATGGTCGAAATAGGTTGAAATTTCGTAAATTCCGGTGAGATTTTCCGGCTCGGGATTTCTCGCCGATTTCATTGCAATTGCAACGTATCTGCCCTATCCTGCCACCGCCACCATCAGGAAGGGAGCGCCCGGATGAAGATCGACCGCATTCACCACGTCGCCTATCGCTGCAAGGACGCGAAGGAAACCGTTGAATGGTATGGGAAAATGCTCAACATGGATTTCGTGCTGGCGATTGCCGAGGACCATGTGCCCTCGACCCACGAGCCCGACCCCTACATGCATGTCTTTCTCGATGCCGGAGACGGCAATATCCTCGCCTTTTTCGAGCTTCCGACCAAGCCGGAAATGGGACGCGATCCGAATACGCCGCCCTGGGTGCAGCATATTGCCTTCAAGGTGAAAGACCGCGCACAGCTCCTTGAATTCAAGGAACATCTTGAGAAGAATGGCGTCGAGGTTCTGGGGGTCACGGATCATTCGATCTTTCATTCCATCTATTTTTTCGACCCCAATGGCCACCGGGTGGAACTCGCCTGCCCGGACCCGGAAGAAGAAGCCCTGCTGGCGCGCCTCGATGCGGTCAAGTGGGACATGCTCGAAGAATGGTCGCGCACGAAAAAGGCGCCCAGGCACGCGGACTGGCTGCACGAAAAGGAGCTTTCCGGCCTGCGCTGAGCGCGCCTATGCTGGGGGCATGAATGAGCGATTCGCCCCCCTGTATGCGCGGCCCTGTTACGCGGTGATCTTCACCAGCCAGCTGTCTGACGACACTGCCGGCTACGAGCGGATGGCCGCGCGCATGGCCGAGCTTGCGACCGGGCAGCCGGGCTATATCGGGGCGGAATCCGTCCGCGATTCCAATGGGTTCGGAATAACCGTAAGTTATTGGCGCGACGCCGATGCACTGGCGGCCTGGAAGCGGAACGTGGAGCATCTCGCTGCCCAGAAGCTGGGCAAGGCACGCTGGTACCGCCACTACGCCCTGCGCGTCTGCAAGGTCGAGCGTGCCTGTTGCGGCCCCGGAGAGGGCTAGGCTCGGGACGCTCCTGCGGCTGCTCGCCTGGAACCCCTCCGGGCAAGAGGCGTATTTTCGCCGCGCTTTGTCCGCCCCGGGCCGCTTTCGGGCTGGCAAAGCCGTGCCGAACCGATAGAAGGGCCGGGAAGGACATGCCGATGAGACCCGCCCCGACCCTGCCCCGCCCTGCCGGTCCTCCGGCGCTGCCCGAATTCATCGCCCTGCTGGCGATGAATTCGGCGCTTGTGGCCTTTTCCATAGACGCGATGCTGCCGGCCCTGCCGGAGATCGCCGCCGAGCTCACGCCGGCTGCGCTCAACCGGGCGCAGCTGGTGGTGGGCGCCTTCATCCTGGGGCTGGGGCTGGGGACGCTGTTTTCGGGACCGTTTTCCGACGCTTTCGGGCGCCGGCCGGTGCTGATCGGCGGAATCGCTCTCTATCTGGCGGCAGCGCTGTGGGCGGCGCGGGCGCAGAACCTGGAGGCACTTCTGGCGGCGCGTTTCATCCAGGGGCTGGGAGCTTCGGGGCCCAGGGTAGTAACCATGGCGATCGTGCGCGACCGCTACAGGGGGGCGCAGATGGCGCGGATCATGTC
>JALWJU010000173.1 GCA_026997055.1 Paracoccaceae bacterium
GCTGGGGGGCGTGCAGGGGGCGGTCGGTTGGTGGATGGTCTCCTCCGGGCTGGTCGGCGACATGGTCGATGTGGCGAGCTACCGGCTGGCGGTCCATCTGGGGCTGGCTTTCGTCATCCTCGGGCTGATTGCCTGGTATGTGCTTCTGCTGGGGCGGGGCGAGGCCGAGCGGATGCAGGCGCGAAGGGCGGCCGAGCACGGGCTCAGGCGGCTTGCGGGCGGGCTGATGGGGCTTGCCTTTCTGCAGGTGCTGCTGGGGGCGCTGGTGGCCGGGATCGACGCCGGGCGCAGCTTCACCGACTGGCCGTGGATGGCGGGGCGGTTCTTCCCGCCCGATGCGTTCGACCTCAGCCCCGGATGGCGGAATCTCTTCGAGAATCCGGGGCTTGTGCAATTTTTCCACCGGATGGTCGCCTATGCGCTGGTGCTGGCGGCGCTCTGGGCCTGGTGGCGTGCGCGCCGCTCGCCCAACCGCGCCACGCGCAATGCCTTCGCCTGGGTGGCGATGATGATGCTGATCCAGGCGGCGCTGGGGATCGTTACCGTGATCTACGCCGCGCCGCTGCATGCGGCCATTACCCACCAGCTGGGCGCACTCGTGGCTTGGGTGCTGATCATCGCCGCGCGCCACCAGGCGGCCTATCCGGTGACCCAGGGCATAAGGGGCTGACATGAGCGCTTACGAAGAACTGATGGCGTTCCAGCGCCAGACCGAGGCGCTGGCCCAGGTGGCCGGGCGGCTGGGCTGGGATCAGGAGACGCAGATGCCCCCGGGGGCGGTTTCTCAGCGCGCCGAGGAGATGGGGGCGATGGAATCCGTCCTCCACGCGCGCCGGACCGATCCGCGCCTGGGCGAGTGGCTTGCGAGTATCGACGAGGCAGGGCTCGGCAAGGTGGAGCGGGCGAATCTGCGCATCCTGCGCCGCGAATATGCGCGCGCCACCAGGGTGCCCGGCGAACTGGCCACGGCGCTGGCCCGCACCACCTCCACCGCTCAGCGCGTCTGGGCGGAGGCGCGCGCGGAGGATGATTTCGCCGCCTTTCTGCCGGTGCTCGAAGAGGTGGTGGCGCTCAAGCGCGAACAGGCCGCGGCACTGGCCGACGGGAGCGGGCAGAGCGGGGGCGGGCTCTACGACGCGCTTTTGCAGGATTACGAGCCCGGTGCCTCCGGAGCCGGGCTGCAGGAGATGTTCGATGCCATGCGCCCGCGCCTGGTGGCCCTGCGCGATGCCTGCATGGGCGCGGCGCATCAGCCGGAAGCGCTGGAGGGGCATTTCCCGGCGCGAAAGCAGATGCAGCTCGCCCGCGAACTGGCCCGTGCCTTCGGGTATGACTTCAGGCACGGGCGGCTGGACAAGGCGGTGCATCCCTTCTCTTCCGGTTCCGGGCTGGACGTGCGCATCACCACCCGCACCAGCGAGGACGATCCGTTCAACTGCTTCTACTCCACCATTCACGAGGCCGGTCATGCCTGCTACGAGCAGAATATCGACCGCGCCTACCTGCTGACGCCGCTGGGGCAGGGAGTGTCCATGGGGGTGCATGAGAGCCAGAGCCGGATCTTCGAAAATCAGCTTGGCCGTTCGCGCGGCTTCAGCACCTGGCTGCATGGGCGCATGGAAGAGACCTTCGGGCCGCTGAACGTGGCGCGCCGGGAATTCTTCGGCGCGGTCAACAAGCTGCACCGGGGATATATCCGCACCGAGGCCGATGAAGTGCAGTACAATCTGCATGTCATGCTGCGCTTCGATCTGGAGCGGCAGATGATCGCGGGCAGGCTTGCGCCCGGCGATCTGGAAGAGGCCTGGAATGCCCGCTTCGAGGCGGATTTCGGCTATCCGGTGGAACGGGCCTCGCAGGGCTGCCTGCAGGATGTGCACTGGGCGGTGGGGCTGTTCGGGTATTTTCCGACCTATTCTCTCGGAAATGTATTTTCCGGCTGCCTTTTCAAGGCGATGCGGGAAGAACTTGACGGCCTGGATGAAGACATGGCCGCCGGCAGAGTGGGCGCCGCCACCGGCTGGCTGGCCGAACGGCTGCAACGCCACGGGGGGCTGTACGAGCCGGCCGAGACGATAGAGCGGGCCTGTGGCTTCGCGCCGGGCGTGGAGCCTCTGCTGGAATATCTGGAGGCCAAGTTCGCGGAGATCTACCGCCTGTAGCCGGCAGGCGCGCAGCTGTCTCGCGGGGCGACTTTCTGGGAAGCCCGCATCTGCCCGGCGCGCCGGCATCGGAAGGCATCGGAAGGCGGAGTGCATGTAGCCTGACCCGAGACCGGGCCGAATGCAGGGCGCGCAGGGCCGGCCGGGAGCGTTCAGCGCCCGGCTTCGAGTTCGGCCACATAGGTGGCCAGATCCGCATCGCGGGCCGGGTCGGCGGGATTGTATGCTTCGGCCAGGTTTTCGGCGGAAAGAGTGATGTTCTTGACCACGCTGGCACCTTCGCCGGCGGGGCCGTAGGCGGTCCCGTTGACGGCGAAATAGACCGAGCCGGCATTGCCCGTGCGCAGGACGGGCGGGGTCTCCATGGCGGGCAGGACGTATTGCTCACCGGCTTCGAGGATCTTTTCGAGGATGATCGAGCCATCGCCGGCCTGCACCCGCACCCAGGACGGGCGTACGGCGAAGAGCACCACTTCGGGGGCGTCTGCGCCGAAGACGCGCACGCTGCCGGTGGCGGCGCTGGCGCCTGGCGGCGGCGCCGGGGCGGGGGAAGAAGCGGCGGCGGCGATGTCTGCCCCCTGGCGGGCTGGCGCAGAGAGCGGGGCTTCGCTTCGGGAGGGCAGGTTCGGGGGCGTGCCGGCTGCCGGCAGGCCCGCTGCCAGTGGCGTGTGGCGCGTGGCACCGGCCAGTGCGCCCACTTCGGCCGGGTCCAGGGTGGAAATGGGTCCGTCGCGCGCCACCAGCACCGGCACGTCCAGCGCCTCGGGGCGGTAAAGCCGGTCCAGCGCCTCGACCGAAGGCGGCGTGTTGAGTCCGGCTCCGCCGGTGGCTTCGGCGATGCGGGCATTGTCGGCGGTGAAATCCTCGAGCGTGGAGAGGACGCCGGGGCTCTGTTCCACCGGGGCGAAATCCACCTGCTGGATCTCGCGCAGCACCGCCCAGCCGCCAAAGCCGATCAGACCGATCAGTGCCAGCAGCGCCAGCACCGAGCCGACGGCGCCGGGCTCGATCCCCTCGAGGATGCTTTCGCTCTGAGGCACGAACAGGGCGTCGGGATTGGCCAGCGGGTCGCCGGCATGGTCGCGCTTTTGCGCCTTGCCTGCCGAGGCCGCGGCCGACAGCCCGTGGGCGGTGGAGAATCCGGCCTCCCGGCAGAAGGCCTGATAGGCCCATTCCGGGTCCATGCCCAGATAGCGCGCATAGGAGCGCACATAGCCGGCGATGAAGCCGGGAGTTTCAAAGGCACTCGGGTCGGCATTTTCGATGGCGGCGATGTAATTGGCCTTGATCTTCAGTTCGCGCTGCACGTCGAGCAGCGACTTGCCCATGGTCGCCCGTTCGCCTCGCATCAGGTCGCCCAGGCGCAGCTCGAAATCGTCGAAGCTGCGCGGCTGCTCCGCCGGCTCCTGGATCTCTGGTGTGCGCCACCGCCCAATCATGCCTGACCATGTCCCCTTGGCGGCCCCTCCGGGACCGCATTGCTTCGCCTTTCTTCCGCCCTTCTTTCCGCGAGTTCGCAGGCCGTGGGTCAGCCGCGAGTTACGGGAAGGCGGAAAAGCGAATCAGCGCCACGACACGCCTTTTCAGCGGTATAGCACAAATCGCACCCTTTGGTAGCCGCCGGGCCTTCAGGCCGAGAGCTCGGCGCGATTCAGCGCACATTGCGACCAGAGCGCGTCCATCGCCCTGACCAGCCGGTCCATCTCATCCGGTCCATGGACCGGAGAGGGGGTGAAGCGCAGCCGCTCGGTGCCGCGCGGCACGGTGGGATAATTGATCGGCTGGACATAGATGCCATGCTCCGAAAGCAGCAGGTCGGAAAGCTGCTTGGTATGGACCGGATCGCCCACCATCACCGGCACGATATGGCTGCCGTGGTCGATCACCGGCAGGCCGAGCGCCTTGAAGCGGGTCTTGAGCACGGCGGCGGCCTGCTGGTGGGCCTCGCGCCGCGCCCGGTCGCCCTTGAGCAGCCGCACGCTGGTGGCCGCCCCGGCGGCGACCGCTGGCGGCAGGCTGGTGGTGAAGATGAAGCCCGGCGCGTAAGATCTTATCGCATCGACCATTTTCGCGCTGGCGGCGATATAGCCGCCCATCACGCCATAGGCCTTGGCGAGGGTGCCGTTGATGATGTCGATGCGCCCCATCAGCCCGTCGCGCTCGGCCACGCCGCCGCCGCGCGGCCCGTACATGCCCACCGCATGCACCTCGTCGATATAGGTCAGCGCGCCGAATTCCTGCGCGAGATCGAGGATCGCCTCGATCGGGCCGAAATCGCCGTCCATCGAATAGACGCTCTCGAAGGCGATGAGCTTGGGCGCGTCCGGGTCGTCGGCTTCGAGCAGTTCGCGCAGGTGCTCGGTGTCGTTATGGCGGAAGACGCGCTTGGCGCCGCCATTGCGCCGGATGCCTTCGATCATCGAGGCGTGGTTGAGCGCGTCCGAATAGATGATCAGGCCGGGGAAAAGCTTCGGCAGGGTGCTGAGCGTGGCGTCATTGGCGATATAGGCGGAGGTGAACAGCAGCGCCGCCTCCTTGCGGTGCAGGTCGGCAAGCTCGGCCTCCAGGCGCTTGTGCCAGACCGTGGTGCCGGAGATGTTGCGGGTGCCGCCGGAGCCCGCGCCGGTGGCGTCGAGCGCCTCGTGCATGGCGGCGAGCACTTCCGGGTGCTGGCCCATGCCGAGGTAGTCGTTGCCGCACCAGACGACGACCGGCGCGGTGGTGCCGTCGGGCTTGTGCCAGGTGGCATGGGGGAACTGGCCGCGCGCGCGCTCGATATCCATGAAGACGCGATAGCGCCCCTCCTCGTGCAGGCGCGCGAGCGCTGCGTCAAGATATGCGGTGTGGTCCATGCGCGTTCCCCTGTGGTGTCCTTGCGTCATTGGCGGCGCCCTGTGTGGTCGGCATGGCCGGCCCTGTGCGGAGCGGCCCAGTACGGGGCGGCCCTGTACCGGGCCGTGCCGTGCACCGAGCGCCCGGATGCGCATGGGTGCCTGAAAGCCGGAGCAACCGGAGCGCCGAAAACGACTCGGTGCAGTTTATACCCGTTTTGGGCAAAAAAACATACGAATATACTGATACATCTTGACGCGTTTTTGAACCGCTCTGATGGCCGGTCGTATCGGCGCCCTGCCTCATTGCCTCATTGCCCGCGACTCACTCCTGCGCGATCCCGATCACGCAATCGGCGGAATCGCCGAGCCCGGTCTGTTCGTTGCAACTGGCAAGGGCGGCGGCATCGGACCCCGGCCCCCTGGCGATGACGAAGGCCCCGGTGGAGGGCGAATAGGCCAGGTATTGCGGGGCGTCCGACCTGCCCCAGCTGCTGCGAAAGGCCTCGGTGGCGGCCTGGCTCAGGGTGAAGTCGCGCGCCTTGTAGCGCCTGGGCAGGATCAGCGCGACAGGCACGCATTCTCCTTCCTCCTCCCCCAGCGCATTGCAGGCCTGCATCGCCGCCGCTTCAGCCGCTTCGGGGCTGTGCAGGTTGTTGGAAATCGCCATGCTCTCGGGGCTCAGCGGCCGGTCGGGCTTGACCGCCATGGCGCCGTAATAGCCCATGGAAAAGCCCATCGCCGCCCATTGCGCGGCGATTTCCGGGTCGGTCAGCGAAGTGGCGACCGCCTCGGCCTGGGCGCGGGTGGTGGGCGCCAGCCCGCTCAGGTCGAGAAGCTCGACCGCGAGCCTGTCGCCCTTGAAAAGCTGCTTTTTCGCCTGCCGGGGCGTGAGCGGGCCGGACGCGGCGGCAGTCGCGCCCGCGACCAGCAGCAGGCCGGCCAGGCCGGCGGCGATGCCCGCAGTAATGACAGAAACCGAACGACGCATCTGATGCTCCCTTTACGCCCCGCCCTTCCTCTTTAGCCTGCCCGCGCGCCGGGCGCCAGAGGCACTGGACAGCGCTCGCATTGCTGTTACGCTGCGCGCGATTTTCCGCAACCGGAGACGACCCGGAGACCGACATGCCCCTTGCCCCCGTCCTTGCCCGTATCGACGAAGCCCTGCCCGACGCGCTCGAGCGGCTGATGGACCTGCTCAGGATCCCCTCGATCTCCACCGACCCGGCCTATGCGGCCGATTGCGACCGGGCTGCCGACTGGCTGGTGGCCGACCTGCAAGACATTGGTTTTGCGGCCGAAAAGCGCCCCACGCCGGGCCACCCCATGGTCGTGGCCCATGCGAGCGGCCCCGAAGGCGCGCCGCATGTGCTGTTTTAC
>JALWJU010000174.1 GCA_026997055.1 Paracoccaceae bacterium
GATAGACGCCCTTGAGGTTCACGTCGATCACGCGGCCCCAGGCGGCGGGGTCCGAGCCCGCCAGCGGGCCGATCGGCTCGATGATGCCGGCATTGTTGACCAGCGCATCCACCCGGCCGAAGGTCTCCACCACCTGCGCGACCGCCGCCGCGCATTGGCCCCAGTCGGCCACGTCGCAGGGGATCGCCAGCGCCCGGGCGCCGATTTCTCCGGCGATGCGGGCGATCTCGCCGCCGCTGCGCGCCAGCAGCGCCACATTCGCCCCCCGCTCGGCAAAAATCCGCGCAGCCGCCTCGCCGATCCCCCGGCTGGCCCCGGTAATGATGACGGTCTGTTCCCCAAGGTCGGCAATGTCAGCCATGTTCTCCCCATGCCCTTTCTTGTCTCCACAGCGGATACGGAAAATGCCGTGAAAGACGTGTCCTGATCCCGCTCTTGATCCCGCCGCGGCTCCGAGTCATTGTATTGTGCACGAGATTAACAGGAAAAGGTTTGTCATGAATACCAGATATTCCCTGGGCGGTGGTGCCCTGATTGCCGCATTACTTGCCAGTAGTGCCAGCCTTGCCGAAGTCACGCCCCGGCAGGTATGGGACAACTGGCGTGGTTACATGGAGCGTAACGGCTACAGCGTCAGCGCCACCGAAACCGCGGATGGCGGCAGCCTGGATGTCCGCGGGCTGCGCATGACCATGCGGATACCGGAGGGCGGGGGCACGGTTGCGATTACCATGGAGGGGATGCGCTTCGTCGATAATGGCGATGGCACGGTTTCCATCGTCATGCCGGATTCTTCCCAAATCGGGGTCCAGGCGCTCCCGGACGAAGGCGAAATGGTGCGGGTGACCTTCACCTACAGTCAGCCGGGCATGAAGATGACGGTCGCAGGCACGCCCGAAGACATGAAATACGAGTTCTCCGGTGACGAGGTCTCCCTGGCGCTCAGCTCCCTGGAGATCGACGGCGAGCCGCTGGATATCGTCAAGTTCCAGATGGGCCTGTCGGGCCTGTCCGGGGACGGGCGGATCCGGAGCGGCAACCTGCAGATCGTCGAGCAGAACATGATCGCCAGCGGCGGGATGCGCTACGAATTCTCCGCCAGCGAGCCCGGGGGGGACGGCTTCTTCGTGCTCCGCGGCCGCAATTCGCGGATAAGCCTGTCGGGCACGGTAGCCCTGCCCATGGACTATGACCCCAATGACATGCTGGCCGCCTTCCGCAACGGCTTCGCCGTCGAGGGCAGCATGGGATTCGGCGCGGGGGCGAGCGAGTTTTCCTTCAGGGATGGCGAGGAGAACGCTTCCGGCTCCACCTCGACCGGGGGCAGCAGCTTCTCCTTCGCCATGGATGCGGAAAAGCTCGCCTATACTGCCAGCCTGCAGGAGCTCAAGGCCTTCCTCACGGGCTCCGAGATCCCGATCCCGGTCAGCTTTTCCACCGGAGAGCTGGCAGTGGAATTCGCCATGCCGGTCTCCAGGTCCGACATGCCCGGCGATTTCGTCACGCTGTTCAAGCTGGTGGATTTCGCCCCCGACGACATGATCTGGAGCATGATCGACCCGACCGGTGCCCTGCCGCATGACCCGGCAACCCTGATCATCGACATGGCCGGGAAGGCCAACTGGCTGCTCGATATCCTCGATCCGGCCAATGTCGCCGCCTTTGACGGTGCGGAGATCCCCTTTGCGCTGCAGAACCTGACGCTCAACCAGCTTCGGGTCAGCGCCGCGGGTGCCGAACTGACCGGCACCGGCAGCTTCATCTTCAACAATGACGATCTGGAGACCTTCGACGGCCTGCCCGCGCCCGATGGGTCGGTCGATTTCAGGCTGACCGGGGCCAATGGGCTGATGGACACGCTGGTCTCCATGGGACTGATGAGCGAGGACGATGCCATGGGTGCGCGCATGATGCTGGGCCTGTTCGGCCGCCCGGGACCGGGCGAGGACGAGGTGCTTTCGACCATCGAGATCCGGTCCGACGGCCAGATCCTCGCCAATGGCCAGCGCCTGCAGTAAGCGCGGCGACAAACGTATCACCTGAAGGATCGGGGTCGCGGGGAAGCTCGCGGCCCCTTCTCTTGCGCCGACCCCTTCGGCGTATTACCTCTTGCGCCAGCAGGAAAGGGCTCCGCATGACCGATACCCCGGAAAATCTCGCCGGCGCGCTGCTGGAAGCGGCCAAAAGGGCCGGAGCCGATGCGGCCGATTGTCTGGTGGTGCAGGGCACGTCGCTCTCCATCGACGTGCGGGGGGGCAGGCTCGAACATGCCGAGCGCGCCGAGGGAATCGACCTGGGCCTGCGGGTGATGATCGGCCAGCGCCAGGCGGTGGTGAGCGCTTCCGATGGCGCGCCCGGAACCATCACCGCCATGGCCGAGCGTGCCGTGGCCATGGCGCACGAAGCGCCGGAGGACCCCCATATCGGCCTTGCCGATCCTGCACAGCTGGCCCGGGGCTGGAACCTCGCGGCGCTGGAGCTTGCCGATCCGGCACCCGAACCGGCCCCGGCGGCGCTCGAGGAGGACGCGCGGCGGGCGGAGGACGCGGCACTGTCGGTTCCCGGTGTCGCCCAGGTCCAGGAAGCCAGCGCCGGCTATGGCCGCGACGTGATCCACCTGGCCGCCAGCAACGGTTTCTCCGGCGGTTATGCGCGCAGCTCGCGCAGCACCCATGTGGTGGCGATTTCGGGCGAAGGCGCCGCGATGGAGCGCGACTACAAGAGCGAAACGCGCACCTTCCAGGCCGACCTGCCCGCGCCCGAGGAGATCGGCCGCGAGGCCGGCAGGCGCGCCGCTGCCCGGGCAGGCGCGCGCCAGCCGCCCACCGGCAGCTTTCCTGTCCTGTTCGATCGGCGGGTTTCTTCCTCGCTGATCGGCCATCTTCTCAATGCAATCAACGGTGCCACCATCACGCGCGGCAGCTCCTGGCTGCGCGACGCGCTGGGCGAGCGCATCCTGCCGGAAGGCCTGTCGCTGATCGAAGAGCCGCTGCGCCCGCGCATCTCCGCCTCCCGGCCCTTTGACGCCGAAGGCCTGCCCACGGCGGAGCGTCTGATCATCGACCGAGGTGTGCTGACCGGCTGGGTGCTCGACCTCGCCACCGGGCGCAGACTGGGCATGAAAAGCACCGCCAATGCCGTGCGTGCCACTTCCGGCGGGCCCTCTCCCGCAGTGACCAATGTGACCCTGACCCCCGGCGAAACCGCTCCCGGGGCCATGTTGCGCGATATGGGCACCGGGCTGGTGGTCACTTCCTTTCTCGGCGCGACGATCAACCCGACCACCGGCGAGTATTCCCGCGGCGCTGCCGGCTTCTGGGTCGAAAACGGCGAGATCGCCTATCCGGTCAACGAGTGCACCATCGCCGGCAACCTGCGCGAGATGCTGGGGCGAATCGTACCTTCCAACGATGCCGAGGAGCATCTGAGCCGCCGGGTGCCCTCGATCCTGCTTGATGGCATGGTGCTGGCCGGTGCCTGATGATCTCGCCCTGCTGGTGGACGCGGCACGCCGGGCAGGCGAAATTGCGCTCGGCTTTTTCAGGGCCGAACCCGCCGTCTGGGACAAGCCCGACGGTGCGGGGCCGGTCAGCGAAGCCGATCTGGCGGTGGACAGGATGCTGCGCGAGGCGCTTCTGGCCGCGCGGCCTTCCTATGGCTGGCTGTCCGAAGAGACAGAGGACAGCTCCGCCCGCCTCGATGCCGAACGTCTGTTCATCATTGATCCGATCGACGGCACCCGTGCCTTCATCCAGGGTTCCGGCTCCTGGGCGCATTCGCTGGCGGTTGCCGAGGCGGGGCAGGTCACTGCCGCCGTGGTCTATCTGCCGACCAGCGGGCGCATGTATACGGCCTCTCTGGGCGGAGGGGCCTTTCTCGACGGTGCGCCGATCCGCGCCAGTGACGTCTGCCGGCTGGAGGAAGCCACCCTGCTTGCCGCACGCCCGGCCATGGACCCCTGGAACTGGCTGGGTGGCGCGGTGCCGCCGGTCAGCCGTGAGTTCCGCTCTTCGCTCGCCTACCGGATGAGCCTGGTAGGCGAGGGGCGCCATGACGCCATGCTGACCCTGCGCGCAACCTGGGAGTGGGACATCGCCGCCGGATCCCTCATCGTCAGCGAGGCCGGAGGGGTCGTCAGCGACCGGCGCCTTTCCCCCCTGCGCTTCAATACTCCCACCGCCCGGGTCAACGGGGTGCTGGCCGCCGGTCCCGGGCTGCACCGGCTGCTGGGAGCCCGCTTGTCGCAGGCATGAATTTCGGCGGTTTAGGGTCCTGACCCTAAGCATCCGGGACCGGCCTGATTTTGCAACCTTCAGAAATAACTTCGCACCAGGGCGTCCGAGATCAGGCTCCAGCCATCGGCGACCACGAAAAAGGCAAGCTTGAAGGGCAGAGACACGATGGCAGGCGGAACCATCATCATGCCCATGGACATCAGGATGGCCGCAACCACGAGGTCGATGATCAGAAACGGCAGAAACACGAGAAAGCCGATCTGAAAGGCACGGCTTATTTCGCTCAGCAGAAAGGAGGGGACCAGCAGCGAGAGGGGGGCGTTCGGATCCGCCTCCATGCCGGCAAGACCGGCCCGCAAGTCGGCCATCCGGGCGAATGTCTCCGGATCTACCCGTGCGGCCATGAATGCCCTGAATGGCTGCAATGCTGCCTGAAAGGCCGGCTCCAGCGCCATGCTGCCATTGGAAAATGGCTCGCCGCCCAGGCGCCAGGCTTCGGTGAAGACCGGCTCCATGACGAAATAGGTCAGAAACAGCGCAAGGCTGACGATCAGCATGTTGGGCGGGGATTGCTGCAGACCCAGCGCCTGGCGCAGGATCGCCAGGACGGTGACGATGAACGGAAAGCAGGTGATCATGATCGCCAGACCCGGCACCAGGCTGAGTACGGTGATCAGTACCAGCAGCTGGATGGAACGTGTGGCGATGGAGCCGTCTTCGCCCAGCGAAAGGGTGATTTCCTGGGCCGAGGCGGGCAGGGGGGTGAGGATCATGGTTAATGCGATCAGCCACAGGAATATCCGTGCATGTCGCATTGCAATGCCGGTCATGTCACAACCCCGACTTGACGTCAGCGACTTCAGTCAGGCGCACGGCCAACTGGCCGCTGTCGTCTTCCAGCTCTTCCAGTTCGCCGCGTGCGATGAGCTTGTTGCCGATGAAGAGCTCGACCGGATCGTCGATGCGTTTGTCGAGGGTCAGTACGGAGTTGTTCTTCAGTTGCAAAAGCTCCCGCACCAGCGGATGCGCCTTGCCGACGGAAATGGTTATTTCGATCGGAACTTCGGTAAACGGGTTCTCCGCCAGTTCCGCGGGAGTATCGGGGTCAGGTTTGTCCATTCTGGAAGGCCCTTTCGTTCAAACTGAACAGGTCGGTGATCGATTTGCCCATCCGCTCCAGCGCCCCGGTGAAATCGAGATGCTTTTCCTGACTTCCGGCACGCAGGTACACTTGGCCTTCCGCCAGACTCGGCTCTTCGGTCAGGGTAATGGGAATGGCCGTGGTGCTGGCGAGCAATGGCTCCAGCTGCGTTCGGCAGGAGGGATGTACCACTACTTCAATCGGGGTATCGGCGGCGTCGGAAGCCAGCGGTAGAAGCTCCTCGACGATGGAATGGCCGATTGTCTGTGAAACCAGTTCGGGGAGGACCTTTTCGATCATGCCGAGCAGGAGCGGCTCGAGCCTGTTCATCACATGGGCGCGGGCCTCGTGAAAGGTGAAGCCCATGTCCTGCAGATTACGGGCGAATTCGGCTCCGATGCGCTTTTGCTCTTCTTCTTCGGCCCGGATGGCATCGTCCCACCCGGCCTTGTAACCGGCCTCGTATCCTTCAAGGCGCTGTTTTTCCAGCTCTTCTGGAGAGATCTCCGCCGAGAGGCTGACGGGAGGGGGGGTGTCCCGCGCGATCGGTTCGCCATGGTGAGTGAATTTCTCGAGTGGGAAAAGGCGTGCCATCAGGCGGTCTCCTCCGCGTTTTCCATCCATCCGCGCAGGATCTCGACCGTTTCGCTCTGACGCTCTTCGATGAGTGCGCGCAGGCGTTCGACCGGGTCGGATGCTGCGGTGTCCAGCGAGGGCAGGCCGCCGTCGCTTTCGTCGTCAAATCCGAAATCGGCAACCGCCATGTTCTGGAAACCGCCCCCGTCGTCTATCTCGCCGGTCAGGGGCGGGAGTTCCGGCAGCTCGGCTGCCCCATCGCCGGGCATTGCACCGAGCGCTCCCAGATCGGGCAGGCCGGTCTCTCCCGCCGCAAGGCCGGCAGACGAATCCGCAGACACGGGAGCCGGCAGTTGCTCGGCCTGTGCCTGGCTTCTGCC
>JALWJU010000175.1 GCA_026997055.1 Paracoccaceae bacterium
CCTGGCCGCAGGCGTGACCGGCATCTCGGTCTCGTAGCAGGCGCGCGGGTTGACAAGGCAGGTGGAGACCTTGCCGCTGAACGTGTGGTCGAGGCAGGCCTGGTTGCAGGCGATGCAGGGGGCGATTTCGGCGGCGCGCCCGGAGGCGGCCTTGGCGACGAAATCGGCGTCGGCCAGGAAGGGACGCGCCATCGACACCATGTCGCAGGCCCCCTCGGCCAGGAGCTTCTCGGCCATTTCCGGGCTGTTGATCCGGTTCGAGGCGATGACCGGGACCGAGACCTTGCCCATCAGCTTCCGCGTCACCCAGGCAAAGGCGGCGCGCGGCACGCTGGTGGCGATGGTGGGGATGCGCGCCTCGTGCCAGCCGATGCCGGAATTGAGGATATCGACCCCCGCCGCCTCCATCGCCTGGGCGAGGCGCACCACCTCGTCGAAGGTGGAGCCGTCCGGCACCAGGTCGATCACGCTGATCCGGTAGATGAGGATGAAATCCTCGCCCACCGCCCGGCGCACCGCGCGCACCACTTCGAGCGGCAGGCGCATCCGGTTTTCATAAGGCCCGCCCCAGTCGTCCTCGCGCCTGTTCACATGGCGCACCAGGAACTGGTTGAGGAAATAGCCCTCCGAGCCCATCACCTCGACCCCGTCATAGCCCGCCTCGCGCGCCCGCGCCGCGGCACTGGCGAAATCGGCGATCTGCTTGCGGATGCCGGCCTCATCCAGCGCGCGCGGGGTGAAGGGAGAGATCGGGCTCTTGACCGCGCTGGCCGAGACGCAATCGGGGCCATAGGCGTAGCGGCCCGCATGCAGGATCTGCATGGCGATTTTGCCGCCCTCTTCATGCACGCGCTCGGTGACGCGGCGGTGA
Organism: Paracoccaceae bacterium; assembly: GCA_026997055.1. GTDB lineage: Bacteria > Pseudomonadota > Alphaproteobacteria > Rhodobacterales > Rhodobacteraceae > JAAEUB01. The sequence goes on from JALWJU010000175.1 coordinate 872, forward strand.
TTGGCGATATCCTCGGGGGTGAACAGCCCCGCCGCGCCGGGGAACACCCCGCCCTCCTGATTGGGCGCCATGCCGCCGGTGACGATCAGCCCGGCCCCGCCGCGCGCGCGCGCCGCGTAGAATTCCGCCACCCGCGCCCAGTCGCCCCGCTCTTCGAGCCCGGTATGCATCGAGCCCATCAGCACGCGGTTCTTCAGCGTGGTGAAGCCGAGGTCGAGCGGGGCAAGCAGATGCGGATAATCGGTCATGGCGCCTCCTTCCGCCGCAAGCCTGCCCGGCCCGACCGCGCTTGTCACGCAAAACCCGGCGTCACGCATGGAATTTCCGGCCGCTTCCGGCACGGTTCGCGAAATTGGCAAAACTCACAGCCTGTCGCGAAAGCCTGCCAGGACCGCCTCGTAGACCGGGCGCTTGAAGGGTACGATATGGGCGAGCAAAGCGTCCGGCTCGAGCCATTGCCAGCGACTGAATTCGGGATGTGGGGTGCGGATGTCCACATCCTTGTCCGATCCGTGAAACCGCATCAGGAACCAGCGCTGCTTCTGACCGCGATAGCGCCCTTTCCACAGCTTGCCGACAAGGTCGGTCGGCAGATCGTAGGTCAGCCATCTGTCCAGCTCGGCCTCGATGGTGACCAGCCGGGGAGACACTCCGGTTTCTTCTTCGAGTTCGCGCAGGGCGGCATCGCGCGGCGTTTCGCCTGCGTCGATACCGCCCTGGGGCATTTGCCAGGCCCCGGCGCTGTCGAGCCGCTCGCCGACAAAGATCCGCCCGGCGGGATTGGCCAGCATCACCCCGACATTGGGGCGATAGGGCAGCCGGGCGATATCTGCCTCGCGCATGGCGGCTCCGCTCTATTGCTGCGCGGCGGCGATGGTTGCCAGGCCCCGGAGCAGGTCAACCGCATAGGAGAGCTGGAAATCCTCGTCGCGCAGCTTCGCGGCCTCTTCGGCGGCCTTGCGGGCCTCCTCGATCTGGCGGCGCTCGTCTTCGGTGATCGAATCGTTGTCGAGCGCGCCGCGCAGTTCGGCCTCGGAGCGGTCGAAATTCTTCAGCGCCGGGTTTTCCTCGGTGGCTTCTTCCGGGCGGCGGGGGGGCTGGATCACGACGATATCGGGCGAAATGCCGAGCGCCTGGATCGAGCGGCCCGAGGGCGTATAGTAGCGCGCGGTGGTCAGACGCATCATGCCGTCACCCCTCAGCGGGATGAGCGACTGGACCGATCCCTTGCCGAAGCTCTGCTCGCCCACTACCACGGCCCGGTTATGGTCCTGCAGGGCGCCGGCGACGATCTCGGAGGAGGAAGCCGAGCCGCCATTGATCAGTACCACCATGGGCAGGCCGTTTGCCTCGTCACCCGGGCGTGCATTGACCCGGTCGCTTTCCGCCGGATCGCGCCCGCGGGTTGACATGATCTCTCCCTTTTCGAGGAACATGTCCGCCGTGGCGACGGCGGCCGAAACCAGTCCGCCGGGGTTGTTGCGCAGATCGAGCACGACGCCATCGACATTTTCGAAGCCGCCCAGCTCCTCGACCACCCTGGCCAGGCCGTCATGGAGATTGGGATAGGTCTGGTCATTGAAGGTGGTGGCGCGCAGCACCACGACATTGCCGATCGCGCGCGCGGTGGCGGCGGTGAGCTTGATCTCGTCGCGGATGATGGTCACGTCAAAGGGCTCATCGACCCCTTCGCGTACCACGGTAATGACGATCTCGGAACCCACCGGCCCGCGCATCAGCTTCACCGCTTCGTCAAGGGTCAGGCCGAACAGCGCCTCGCCGTCCACATGGGTGACGATATCGCCCGACTGGATGCCGGCATCGAAGGCCGGGGTGTTGTCGATCGGGGAGACCACCTTGACCCAGCCGTCTTCCTGGGTGACCTCGATCCCGAGTCCGCCGAAGGAGCCGCGGGTATGTTCCTGCATTTCGGCGGCTGCCTCCGGGGGCAGATAGGAGGAATGCGGGTCCAGCGATTGCAGCATCCCGTTGATCGCCGCCTCGATCAGGTCGCCTTCGTCCACTTCCTCGACATAATCCGACCGAATCCGCTCGAAGACGTCGCCGAACAGGTCAAGCTGTTCATAGACGCTGGCCCCGCGCTGCTGATCCTGGGCGATCAGCGGCCCGGCCACCTGAGTCGTCAGCAGCGCTCCCGCCAGTGTGCCGCCCAGCGCCGCCATGACAAATTTTTTCATCCCAACCTCATTTCTGCATTATCTGCCGTTCATATCCTGTAGCGCAAACCAGATGCCGGGGTCCACCGGGGATCCGTTTTCGCGTATCTCGATATACAGGGTTTCGGAGCGGCCGGAATTGCCCGCCTGCCGCGCCTCGGTCAAAACTGCTTGAGATTGCAGCGTTTCGCCCCCCATCAGGCCGATGGGCGCCCCTTCGGGCAGGACTTCGCCCAGCTGTCCGTAAACCTGCCCCATCCCCGCCAGCACCAGCAGGATGCCCTCGGCGGGCTCGACCACCGCCACCTGTCCGTAGTCCAGCAGCGGGCCGACATAGCGGATCGTGGCCGGGGCGGGCAGGGTCACCAGCGCGCGCGGGCGGGTGGCGATGACCAGGCCGGGGCGGGTGATTCCGGCCGCATCGGCCTCGTTATAGCCGCGCAGCACGCGCCCCAGCACCGGCAGCGCCAGCCTGCCCCTGCGCGAGGCGAAGTCCACATTGCCCTCGGGCACGCTGTCGGGCAGGGTTTCGATCGTCAGCAGCCCCTCGGCGAAGGCGCCGAGCGTGTCGGTGGCATTGAGCAGAGCCTGCAACTGCTCCGGGTCGGCGATGAAGCGCGGCGGCAGCGCCCGGCGCTCGGAAATGGCCAGGCTCAGCGCCACCCGCGCCTCTTCGGCGCCGCGCAGGCCGCGCTCCAGCACTTCCACGGCCCCCCGCTGGAGTTCGCGCAGGATGCGCATTTCCTCCAGTGCTTCCCGCAGTTCCTCGGCCTGTTTCTGAAGCGCGGGCACCACCTCGTCCACCACCATGCCCGCCTGCGCCGCCGCCAGCGGGCCATCGGGGTGCAGGAGGCTCACGGGCGCCGGGCTTGATGACATCGAGCCCAGCACGCCGACCAGCCGTGAGATGCGCTCGCGCCTTGCTTCGAACACCCCGGCAATGGCCGCCTCGCGGATGGTTGCCCGGCGCAGCCCCTCGCGCAAGGCATCGAGCCCCATCTCGTAGGCGCGGATGGTCTGCGTCAGCGCCGCCACCCGGTCGGAAGCCTTTTCGGCGGCGGCAAGCTCGGCTTCCGCCTCTCCGAGCGCCTCGATCGCCAGGCGCGCGGTCTCGGTCGGGTCGTTTTGCGCATGAGCGCCGGTGACCCCCGTCAGCAGCAGCAGGAGGAGCGCGGCGAGCCTCACCTCAGCAGGCTCCGTCCGGTCATCTCCGCCGGTTTTTCCAGCCCCATCAGCGCGAGCAGGCTGGGAGCGAGGTCCGCGAGCCGCCCGTCGGCCAGCGCTTGCACGCCGGGCGCGTTGAAGCAGATCACCGGCACCGGGTTGGTGGTATGGGCGGTGTGCGGCCCGCCGGTCTCGGGGTCGATCATGGTCTCGCAATTGCCGTGATCGGCGGTGACGATCATCACTCCCCCCGCTTCCTCGAGCGCCGCCATGACAGCGCCCAGCCCGCGATCCACCGCCTCGACCGCGCGGATGGCGGCGGCAAGATCGCCGGTATGGCCGACCATGTCCGGGTTGGCGTAATTGCAGACGATCAGGTCGTATTTGCCGCTGCCGATCGCCGCGACCAGGTGTTCGGTCACCTCGCCCGCCGACATTTCCGGGGCGAGGTCGTAGGTGGCGACCTTGGGGCTCGGGGCCATGTAGCGGTCTTCGCCCGGCTCGGGGCTTTCCTTGCCGCCATTGAAGAAGAAGGTGACGTGGGGGTATTTTTCCGTCTCGGCGATGCGAAACTGCCGGAGCCCGTGAGAGGCGACCCAGGCGCCCAGCGTATTGACGATCTCGCGGGGCGGAAACATGGTGGTCATCCACGCATTGTGGGCATCGCTGTATTCGACCATGCCGAGAATGGCCGAGAGCTTCGGGCGGGCGGAGATGTCGAATTCGGCGAAGTCCGGCTGGCCGATGGCGCGCAGGATCTCGCGGGCGCGGTCGGCGCGGAAATTGGCGAAAAAGAGCGCGTCGCCGTCCTGCATCCCGGTATAATCGCCGATCACCGTGGGAGCGATGAACTCGTCGCTTTCGCCCCGCGCATAGGCGGCGGCAATCGCCTCGGCGGCGCTCGCGGCCCGCTCGCCCCGGGCTTCGACCATGGCGCGCCAGGCGCGCTCGATGCGCTCCCAGCGGTTGTCGCGGTCCATGGCCCAGTAGCGGCCGATCACGGTGACGATGCGCGCGCCTTCGGGCAGGCGGGATTCAAAGGCGGGCAGGGTCTCGGCGGCCGAGCGCGGGGGCACGTCGCGCCCGTCGGTAATGGCGTGGATGGCGACCTGATGCCCCGCGCCGGTCAGCACCCGGGCGGCTTCGAGCATGTGGTCCTCGTGGCTGTGCACGCCCCCGGCGCTGACCAGCCCGGCAAGGTGGATCGTGCCCTGTGCGGCGGCCATGAAGGCCTGAAGCGCCTCGTTGGCGGCGAAGCTTCCGTCCTCGATCGCCAGGTCGATCGCGCCAAGGTCCATCGCCACCACCCGGCCCGCGCCGATATTGGTGTGGCCTACCTCGCTGTTGCCCATCTGCCCCGTGGGCAGGCCCACATCGCGGCCATGGGTGATGAGGGTCGCATGGGGCCAGTCGGCCATCAGCCGGTCGAAATTGGGGGTATCCCCCAGCAGCGGCGCATTGGCCTCGCGCTCTTCGCGCAGGCCCCAGCCATCGAGGATGCACAGGACGACGGGTCTGATACGGGTCATGGGAGCCTCCGGGCTTGCGCCGTCTGTCTATTGCGCCTGCGTGGGGAGCGCAATGGCGCGCGCCCGGGCTGACTCAGATATAGGTCTGCGCGGCCAGCCGGTCGTGCCGCTCCAGGTGCGGAATGGCGTTGAACTGGGTCAGCGTGAGACCGGCGCCGATCGGGTGCAGGCGGTGCAGCGAGGTATTCATGATCGACAGGCAGAGCCGGGCGAATGCCCCGGTCTCCAGCCCCATCGCCACCCGGATCGCCATGCCGATCAGCCCGCCCGAGGTGATCACCAGCGCCCGGCCCTCGCCGGCGGCGATTTCGTGCAGCACCTGATCGACCCGGCTCTGAAAGGCGTGGAAGCTCTCCGGCGCGCCTTCGATCCGCCCCTCCTGCCAGGCGGTAAAGACCAGCGGCAGGTGGGTGAGGAATTCGTCGCGGCTGGTGGGCGGGGCAAGGCCGAACTGGGCGTGCATCAGGCTGGACAGCTCGAAATAGGCGACTTCGTTGAGCCGCGCATCACGCACCGGCGCGGCGTAGCGCGTGGCCTCCATCGCTTCGGCGGTCTCCACATGGCGCCTGAG
>JALWJU010000176.1 GCA_026997055.1 Paracoccaceae bacterium
GAGCCGGCAGCGCCGCCGGAGATCGCCTCGATCACCGCACGCCCGTCGAGGCCGGCCCTTTCGGCGAAGTGGAGACCCTCGGCCAGACCCTGCAGGAGGCCGGCGATGCAGATCTGGTTGACCATCTTGGTCAGCTGTCCTGCGCCGCTCTCGCCCATTCGCCGGATCGAGCGCCCATAGGCCTGCATCACCGGCAATGCGCGCTCGAAGGCCGCTTCCTCGCCGCCGCACATGATCGAAAGCACGCCGTTTTCCGCCCCCGCCTGGCCGCCGGATATGGGTGCATCGACGAAGGCGATGCCGCCCTCGGCGGCGGCTTCGTGCAGTTCGCGGGTGACCTTCGCGGAGACGGTAGTGTGGTCGATGAAGGTCGTGCCTTCGCCCATGCCGGCAAAGGCCCCGTCGGGGCCGAGACAGACCGCGCGCAGGTCGTCGTCATTGCCCACGCAGGAGAGCACGAATTCGGCCGTCTCGGCGGCTTCGCGCGGGGTGGGGGCGGCCTGCCCGCCATGCTCGGCCACCCATTTTTCCGCCTTTGCGGCGGTGCGGTTGTAGACAGTGACCTCGTGACCCCTGGCGGCGAGGTGGCCGGCCATGGGGTAGCCCATGACGCCGAGGCCGAGAAATGCGCATTTTGCCATTGCCGTATCCCTTGCAGTATTCGACCCTTGCAGAGCCCGGCCCCTGATAGCCGCAAAGGGCGGGGTGGGCAATCCTGCCCACCTCCGTATTCAGTTCCCGTAGGCGACCGCTGGCAGCCAGGTGACCAGTTCCGGCCAGTAGAACACCACGAGCAGCCCGGTAATCTGCAACAGCACGAAGGGGATGATGCCCCTGTAGATATGGCCGAGATTGATGCCTGGCGGACAGACCCCCTTGAGGTAGAACAGCGCAAAGCCCACGGGTGGCGTGAGGAAGGAAGTCTGCAGGGTCACCGCCACCAGGATGGCGAACCACACGACCGAGGGCTGCTCCACCGCGCCGAAGCCATTGACCGGGATGTTCAGACCCTCGATCACCGGCAGCATCAGCGGCATGATGATCAGGGTGATTTCGATCCAGTCCAGCAGGAAGCCGAGCAGGAATATGACGAACAGGATGAAGCCGATCACCATGTAGGGGTTGTCGAAGGTGCCCAGCATCAGGCTCTCGATGATCTCGTCGCCATTGAAACGGCGCAGGATGAAGGAGAAGAAATTGGCGGCGATGAAGATGCCGACGATATAACCGCCTGTGTTGAGCGTCTGGCGCATCACGTCCTTGAAGACCTTGAAGCTGAGGTTGCGCGAGGCCAGCGCCAGCAGCGTCGCCCCCAGCGCGCCCAGCCCCGAGGCTTCGGTCGGGGTGGCGATGCCGAAGAAGATCGAACCCAGCACCAGGACCACCAGGCCGAAGGGGGGCACCACCGATTTCACCACATCCAGCACCGCGCGCCAGCTCACGCTCTCGCGCTGCTCGGGCAGGGGCATGGCGTCGGGGCGAACCAGCCCGTAGATCACGATATAGGCGATATAGAGCGCCCCCAGCAGCAGGCCCGGAAACAGCGCCCCCATGAACAGGTCGCCCAGGCTGATCGCCAGCTGGTCGGACATGATCACCAGCATGATCGAGGGCGGGATCAGGATCCCCAGCGTACCCGATGCGGCGATGGTGCCGGTGGCGATCGGCTTGGCATAGCCCTGCTTCATCATCGTCGGGATGCCCATGACGCCCAGGAGCACCACCGAAGCGCCGATGACGCCGGTGGAGGCGGCGAGAATGATGCCGATCAGCATCACGGTCAGCGCCAGCCCGCCCCGAAGCGCGCCAAACAGCTTCTGCATCGAGCGCATCATGGTCTGCGCCACGCCGGACTGGTCCAGCATCAGCCCCATGTAGATGAACATCGGCAGCGCCACCAGCACCGGGTTTTCGATGGTCTGGCCGAAGAAGCGCCCGGCCGTGGCAAAGAGCTTCTTGTAGGTGATGCCGGTGCGCTTGTAGTGGATGTATTCGTTGATCAGGTTCTTGTTCGGGTCCAGCACGAAGACCGCGAAGAGCGAAAAGATCAGCGCCACCCCCACCAGCGAATAGACTACCGGGATGCCGCGAAACAGCATCACGATGAACATCAGGAACATCCCCGCCACCAGCCAGTGGTTGAGGTCCATGATCTGGCCCATTGCACTCAGAATCTGCATTTACCGGCCCTCCTGACCGCGATGCCGGCGCGCGGCGATATAGCTGATGGCCAGCAGGAGCGCGATGGCGGCGAGGCCGATCCACAGCGCGTTATCCATGATTGGCTGGCGGTTGATCTTGCGGGCGGGAAGGTCCGGCTGGCTCAGGCGCACATACCACCACAGCACATAATGAGCGAGGCGCTGGGCGGCGAAGACAAAGGCCGGCAGGCCGGCGATGATCAGCCAGAAGAGCTGCGCCCGCCCCAGCCGGCGCAGATAGCGCCACATGGCGCTCAGCGTGGCGATGATCCCGAGCACGAACAGCGCCACCAGGAACATCTTTAGCATGTAGATCCCGTGCAGCCCGGTAGGACTGTCGGAAATCTCGCCGACCTGCCAGGAGGCATAGGCATAGTGCATGAAGATGTCGCCCTGGATGGCGAGGAAGGTGAGCAGCAGCCAGCCCAGCCCGAAAAGCTCGATCCGCGCCTGTTTCTCGCGACTGTATCCGGCATGAAAGATATCCACCCGCACATGGCTGTTGGTGGTGATGGCATAGGCGAAGCCGACCATCATCGACACCCCGTAAAGCCACCATTGCAGATCGTCGAGCCAGGCCTGGTTATGACCCATCTTGCGGATCACCACCTGGACGACGATAGCGATCATCAGGATCGGAAACAGCCAGGCAAAGACATTGCCCACCTGGATCACGAACCTGTCGAAGATGGTGTGTTCCTCGCGCCCGATCTCGCCCGGATCGGTGACCGCGATCACCTCCTCCAGGCTCGGCACGCCTTCGATATCGGCCCCGCCGTTCTGCCCTGTCATCAGCCCCTCCCTGAGTACTTGGCGCTTTTCCCGGCAGGCATTCCGACCGGAAAAAGGGCAAAGGACCCATGCTGGCGCTCTCGCCCTTCAGGCCCGGCGCCGGGCACCGCCCGACGCAAGGGCGCGCGCCGGCCGGCCCGGCCGCCACGCGCCCCGCGCTTGTCCTGCCTCAGCGATTGCGCGGCAGGTAGTTCATGGTCCAGACCTTGTAGCCGGCACGGTACTCCTGCAGATCGTCCCAGACCTCGGCGAAGAAGGCGTCTTCGGCCTTGAGTTCCTCGACCACCTCGTTCCATGCGCCTTCGAAGGCGTCCAGCATCTCCGGCGTCCACTGCTTGATGATCACGCCGTGCTCTTCGACATTGCGCACCATCGCGGCGTAGTTGGTGGCTTCGCCTTCGGCAAAGGTGGTGGCGAAGGTCGCCAGGCAGGCGGTCTCGATCTGCTTCTGGGCGGTTTCGCCGATGTCTTCCCAGACGTCCTTGTTGATCAGCAGCTCGAACAGGGTCGCGGGCTGGTGCCAGCCGGGGAAGTAGTTGTACTTGGCGATCTTGTAGAAGCCCAGGCGCTCGTCGATGCGCGGCATCGAGAATTCGGTGGCGTCGATCGCCCCGCGCTCCAGCGCCGGGAAGATGTCGCCGCCGGCCAGCAGCGAGGTGGAGACGCCGAGCTTCTCCATCGCCTTGGCGCCGAGGCCGAAGAAGCGCATGTTGAGCCCCTTGAGATCCTCGACCGAGTTGATCTCGTTCTTGAACCAGCCAGAGGTCTCCGGCGCGATCACGCCGCAGGGCAGGGCACGGACGTTGTAGCCGTTCATGTCGTACATCTGCTGCCAGTATTTGGCGCCGTCGTCATAGAGGATCCAGCCCATGAATTCGCCCGCTTCCGGGCCGAAGGGCACGGCGGAGAACAGACTGGCGGCGGTGATCTTGCCCTGCCAGTAGCCCGAGGCGGCAAAGGCGGCATCGACCGAGCCGTTGGACACCGCGTCCAGCGCCTCGAAGGTGGGCACCAGCTTGCCCGGATCGTAATGCTCGAATTCCACCTCGTCGGAGATGGCATTGATGCGCTCGACGAACTCGATGCCCGCGGTGCCGAGAATCGGCAGGTTCTTGCCAAAGGCGGCGGTCATCTCGATGGTGGTCTGCGCATTGGCGGCCCCACCGGCCAGCGCGATGGACGCAACAGCGGCGATCAGTTTGATATTCATCACTTTCCTCCCTTGTTCCCATTGGAACGATTCATGCCAAGCAGCCAGGTATTTGGCGCCTGCAGGCCCGGATTGGTAAACTTTCTTTACCAAAACTGCCCCGTTAGTGCCGGATTCCTCGCGGCCTGTCCAGATGTTTCTGTGAATCGACCTTGCAATCAAGGAAATGCGTTACATCCTGACCCCGAATTGTTCCTATTATCGGAACACCTCGCCCTCCGCCCGGCGCCGCACGCCCGAAAGGACGGCTCGGATGGCAAAAGGCGGTTTCTCCCGGCCTTTTTCCGCCCGCGCGAAACTCCGGGTTGACAGCTGTCAACTCTTTGCCAAACGTGGCTGCGAAGTGACCGCGCGAGTCGGAAATGACCGTTTCCCGCAAAGCCCCCTTTTGCCTGATGCTGGCCCCGAACGGGGCGCGGCTGAGCAAGGCGGTGCACGCGCGGGTGCCGCTGGCCCCGGCCGAAATCGCGGCCACGGCACGCGCCTGTGCGACGCTGGGCGTGGGGGCGCTGCATCTGCATGTGCGCGACGCGGACGGGGGCCATTCGCTCGATGCGGCCCGCTACCGGGCGGCGATGGAAGCCGTCGGGCGCGCGGTGCCGGGGCTGGCCATTCAGGTCACCACCGAGGCCGCCGGGCGCTACGATGTCGCCGCGCAGCTTGCCCTGCTCGGCGGGCTGAAGCCGCGCCGGGCCAGTGTCGCGGTGCGCGAAATGGGGCGCGATCCCGAGCTTGCCCGCCGCTTCTACCGGCAGGCCGCCGCGCAGGGCACCCGGCTTCAGCATATTCTCTATGACCGCGACGACCTCGCGCTGCTGCTGGACTGGCGCAAGCGGGGATGGCTGGCGGAGGCGGCCTGCGAGGTGCTGTTCGTGCTGGGCCGCTATGATCCGCCGCGCGAGGCCCGGCCCGAGGAGGTCGCGCCGCTTGCCGATCTGGCCCGCCGGCACGGGCTCGACTGGAGCCTCTGCGCTTTCGGCCCGCACGAGCATGACTGCCTGCTCGCCGCGCTGTCCGAGGGCAGCGGGCAGGTGAGGATCGGCTTCGAGAACAGTTACCTCCAGCCGGATGGCACCCCCTATGCGGACAATGCCGCTTCGGTCGCCGCCTTCGTGGCGCGGGCGGAAGCGGCAGGATTCACCCCGGAAAGCCTGGAAAGGGCCTGAGCCATGAGTCACCTGTTTCACCGGAATTGCCACAGCCAGCCGCCAGTGGCGGCAGGCGGCGAGGGCTGCTACCTGATCGACAGCACCGGCAAGCGCTATTTCGACGGCTCCGGCGGCGCGGCGGTCTCCTGTCTGGGCCATGGCGACCCGGAGATCACGGCGGCGGTAAAGGCGCAGCTCGACCGGGTGGCCTTTGCCCATACCGGGTTTTTCACCTCCGAGCCCGCCGAGGCGCTGGCCGACCTGCTGGCGGCGCAGGCGCCGGAGGGGCTGGAGCGGGTCTATCTCGTCTCCGGCGGTTCCGAGGCGGTGGAAGCGGCACTGAAGCTCGCGCGCCAGTATTTCGTGGAAAAGGGCGAGCCGCAGCGCCGCCATGTCATCGCCCGGCGTCAGAGCTACCACGGCAATACGCTCGGCGCGCTGGCGACCGGCGGCAATGCCTGGCGGCGGGCCCAGTTCGGCCCCATGCTCGTGGAGATGCACCACATCGCGCCCTGCTACGAATACGCCGATCGCGGCCCGGACGAGAGCCTCGAGGCATACGGGCGGCGCGTCGCCGATGAGCTGGAAGCCGAGATCCAGCGCCTGGGCGCGGGCAGCGTGATGGCCTTCGTCGCCGAGCCGGTGGTGGGGGCAACGCTGGGCGCGGTGCCCGCCGTGCCGGGCTATTTTGCCCGCATCCGCGAGATCTGCGACCGCCACGGGGTGCTGCTGATCCTCGACGAGGTGATGTGCGGCATGGGGCGCACCGGGCATCTCTTTGCCTGCGAGGCCGAGGGTGTGCGGCCCGATATCCTGACCATCGCCAAGGGGCTGGGCGCGGGCTATCAGCCGGTGGGCGCAATGCTGTGCTCGGGCGAGATCTACGATGCGATTGCCGAAGGGACGGGCTTCTTTCAGCATGGCCATACCTATGTGGGCCACCCGGTGGCGGCGGC
>JALWJU010000177.1:0-5969 GCA_026997055.1 Paracoccaceae bacterium
GGCTGGGGGTGCTGACCCTGGCCTTTGCCGCCCTGCTCGGGGAGGCGCTGCGCCGCGGGCGCCGGCCGGCGGGGCTGGCAGCGCTGGGCGGGCTCGCGCTCGCCGCGGCCGCGCTGGGCCTTCTGGGTGCGGTCAGCCTTGCCCGGCCCGTCTCCGCGCCCGACAAGCCCGTCACCATCCGCCTCGTGCAACCCAATGCCGAACAGCGGCTGAAATGGCATCCCGACCATGTGGGCCGCTTCCTGCGCCGCGCCATCGACCTGAGCGCCGCGCCGGCTACCGGACCGGCCCCGGATCTGGTGATCTGGCCCGAAACCTCGGTCCCCTACCTGCTGAACGACGCCGCTCCGGTCCTGCACGAAATCGCCCGTGCAGCGGGCGCGCCGGTGGTGCTGGGCATCCAGCGCGCCGAGGCGGGCCCGCGCTATTTCAACTCGATGGTGGCGCTGGCGCCCGACGGTACCGTCACCGCTATCTATGACAAGGCGCATCTGGTGCCCTTTGGCGAATATACCCCGTTTGGCGATCTGCTCTATCGCTTCGGGATACGCGGCTTTGCCGCCCGCTATGGGGCGGGCTACAGCGCCGGGGCGGGCGGAGACCTGCTCGATCTCGGCGCGGCCGGCACCGCTCTGCCACTGATCTGCTACGAGGCGATCTTTCCTGCCGACCTGCGCCGCCGGGGGCGGGCGGACTGGATATTGCAGATCACCAATGACGCCTGGTTCGGCAGCTTCTCGGGCCCCCGCCAGCACCTCGCCATCGCCCGCCTGCGCGCGGCCGAGTTCGGCCTGCCCATGGTGCGGGCGGCCAATACCGGGATCAGCGCGCTGATCGACGCGCGCGGGCAGGTCGTGGCCGCCCTGCCGCTGGGCGAGGCGGGGTTTCTCGACGTGAGCCTGCCCGGCGCGGCGGGCGAGACATTTTATGCAAGGCATGGTGATACCGTATTAACACTGTTGCTGTTAGGATTCGGTCTGGCCCTGGCCACCCGGCGCCGCCCGGCAGGGGATTGACCTGCCGCCGCTGGCCCGGTACCCAGTCTTACTTGTCTGCCGCCCCAACGGCTTCCTGACGGGGCGGGTCATCATTATCGGAGCACTTCAATGACAATAAAGAGCCACGTTTTCACCTCGGAATCCGTCTCCGAGGGGCACCCGGACAAGGTATGCGACCGCATTTCCGATGCGGTGCTCGATGCCTTTCTGGCCGAAGACCCCCATGCCCGCGTCGCCTGCGAGACCTTCGCCACCACCAACCGGGTGGTGATCGGCGGCGAGGTGCGCGGCCCCGAGAGCGTGATCAACCGGGTCGAGGAAATCGCCCGCGAATGCGTGCGCGACATCGGTTATGAGCAGGACGGGTTTCACTGGCAGAACATCGTGGTGGAAAACCACCTGCACGCGCAGTCGCCCGACATCGCCCGGGGCGTGGATGCGGCGGAAAACAAGGACGAGGGCGCGGGCGATCAGGGGATCATGTTCGGCTATGCCACCGACGAGACCCCCGACCTGATGCCCGCCCCGCTGCAATATGCCCATGCGATCCTGCGCCGGCTCTCCGAGGCGCGCAAGTCGGGCGCGGCGTCGGTGCTGGGGCCGGACGCCAAGAGCCAGCTCTCGGTGCGCTACGAGGGCTCGGTGCCGGTGGCGGTGACTTCGCTGGTGCTCTCCACCCAGCACCTCGACCCTCAGATGAGCTCGGCCGATGTGCGCGCGGTGGTGGAGCCCCATATCCGCGCAGTCCTGCCCGAGGGCTGGCTGACCGAAGCCACCGAATGGCATGTGAATCCCACCGGCAAGTTCGTGATCGGCGGGCCGGACGGCGATGCGGGGCTGACCGGACGCAAGATCATTGTCGATACCTATGGCGGCGCCGCGCCACACGGGGGCGGGGCCTTTTCGGGCAAGGACCCGACCAAGGTGGACCGCTCGGCCGCCTATGCGGCGCGCTACCTGGCCAAGAACGTGGTCGCCGCCGGGCTCGCCAGGCGCTGCACCCTGCAGCTCAGCTACGCGATCGGCGTGGCCCGACCGCTGTCGATCTTCGTCGATACCCACCGCACCGGCGAAGTGGAGGAAGCGGCGATCGAGAAAGCCGTGGCCGAGGTCATGGACCTGACCCCGCGCGGCATTCGCGAGCATCTGGGGCTCAATCGCCCGATTTTTGCGCGCACCGCGGCCTATGGCCATTTCGGCCGCGCACCGGAAGAAGACGGCGGCTTCTCATGGGAGAAAACCGACCTGGCCGAGGCGCTGAAGGCGGCGGTCTGAGCGGTCTGGCCAATCCGGCCAAAAGTCAAGGACATGTGGCTCGCGCCACGCAGCATGATCGGGATGAGGGGGCTCTGACCCCCTCGAGATCCCCGGAATGTTCGTGAGCAGAAGAGCATGGCGGTCGGGCGGCAGGTCTGCATGCCCGCCGCGGGCCGATGTTACACGGCCTGGCTGTGGCCGGATTCGTTCATGCTGTAGGCGTCGAAATGGCGCGCGATGATGCGCGCGAGCGGCCATGCCTCGCGGCGGATCGCAAGCCTGGTGCCGGAGAGGTCGGTGGTGCCGGGCAGCGCCGCTTCCAGCCCCTCGGCCATGGCGAGGAGCGGCGCGGGTTCGGTGGCGAACTCGGCCGCGATCTCGGCGAAATCCACCTCGAAATCGCACAGCAGCTTCTCGATGATGCGCGCGCGCAGACGGTCGTCGCCGGTGAAAGCGTGGCCCTTGCTGACCGGAAGCTCTCCGGCCTGCACCCGGGCGGTGTATTTCGAGGTGGCGGGCTCGTTCTGCGCATATCCCTGCGGGTAGCGCGAAATGGCCGAAGCGCCGAAGCCGATCAGCACCTCCGACCTGTCCTCGGTATAGCCCTGGAAATTGCGCCGCATGGTGCCGTTATCCTGCGCCCGGGCAAGCCCGTCTTCGGGCCGGGCGAAATGGTCGATGCCGATCTGCCTGTAGCCGGCCCCGAGGAACAGTTCGCTGGCGCGCTCGAACAGCGCCAGGCGCTCTTCGGGCGCGGGCAGGGCCTCGGTCGGGATCAGCTTCTGGCGCCGCGCCATCCACGGCACATGGGCATAGCCGAACAGCGCCACCCGGTCGGGGCCGAGGCTGATCAGCTTTTCGACCGAATCGGTGATCCGGGCGAGATCCTGGTGCGGCAGACCGTAGAGGATATCGGCATTGAGGCTGCGGATGGCGCGCGCGCGCAGCCCATCCACCGCCGCTTTCGTGACCTCGAAGCTCTGCGGACGCCCGATCACCTCCTGGATCATCGGGTCGAAATCCTGCACCCCGATCGAAGCGCGATTGAGCCCGGCGGCGGCCAGCGCGTCGAGCCGGGCGTCGTCGATCTCGTTGGGGTCGATCTCGACCGAAAACTGCGCGCCATCGGCCAGCGGCGCCATGTCGAAAATCGCCGCGGTGAGATCGGCGATCATTGCCGGCTCCATCAGCGTGGGCGTGCCGCCGCCAAAGTGCAGGTGCTCGATGGTGATGCCGTCGGCGAGGTGGCGCTGGGCGAGCCTGAGCTCGGCCTTCAGCGTCTCCAGATAGGCCGCCACCGGCGCCGCCGTGGCCGTGCCCTGGGTACGGCAGGCACAGAACCAGCACAGGTTGCGGCAGAACGGCACATGCACATAGACCGAGACCGAACTCCCCGCCGGGATCTTCCCGAGCCAGGCGGCCACCTCGCCCGCCCCGACCCCGGCAGCGAAATGCGGCGCCGTCGGATAGGAGGTGTAGCGCGGCACGCGAGCGTCAAAGAGCCCCAGTTGTTTGAGTTGTGCATGATCCAACATTCCGCTAGGCTCTAGCGAGCGAGACGCGCGCTGCATTGATCAGGATCAAACGGACACATTCATGTGATGAACAGGCCTGTATTCAACATGAAGGATTGCGGGACCTGCCCGATCCAGCACCGCGCGGTATGCTCTTATTGCGATGCCGACGAACTGGTGGAGCTCGACCAGATCAAGTATTATCGCTCCTACGATGCCGGCCAGCCGGTACTCTGGGCCGGCGATCACATGGAATTCGTGGCCTCGGTGGTCGAGGGCATCGCCAGCCTCGCCCAGGCCATGGAAGACGGGCGCACCCAGATGGTCGGCCTGCTGCTTCCCAGCGACTTCATCGGCCGGCCGGGGCGCGACCTCGCCCCCTATAACGTGGTGGCAGTGACCAACCTCACCCTGTGCTGCTTTCGCAAGAAACCCTTCGAGGAGCTGATGGCACGCACCCCGCATCTCGCCTCTCGACTCCTGGAAATGACCCTCGACGAGCTCGATTCGGCACGCGAATGGATGCTGCTGCTGGGCCGCAAGACGGCGCATGAGAAGATCTCCAGCCTGCTGGCGATCCTGGCCACCCGCGACGCGGCCCTGCGCAAGCAGAAGCCCGCGGACGGAGCCGCCTTCGACCTGCCGCTGACCCGCGAAGCCATGGCCGACTATCTCGGGTTGACCCTGGAAACCGTGAGCCGGCAGATATCCAGCCTGAAGAAACGCGGCGTGATCGAGCTCAAAGGCAAGCGCCGGGTCGTGGTGCCCGACTTTGCCCGGCTGCTGGGAGAAACCGGAGATGACGTGGACGGAGGCATGATCTCCTGAAACGGCTTGAGCCGGCGCGACGGGAAACCACAGAAGCGAAGAAATACGCCCCCGGCGGCAGATGTCAGAACCCCGCCCCTTGCGGGGCGGGGCGGCAATCAGCCTCACACTTCACGGCCATCGGCGTCCCCGCCTGTTCCGTGCATCAAGACTACCCCGGCAAGGTTAGCAAACGGTTAACAGGAACAAGAACTCTGCTTCACACTTCCACAAATATCCTCGCCGAAGGCATTGAATCTTTCCGGCACGATATCTGATTTCATGCCTCCGGCGGGGATATTTTCAGAAGTGTGAAGACAGAGCCCCGTTTTACCCCTTGAGTGCCCGCCAGCCGATATCGGAGCGAAAGAAACCCTCGGGCCAGGAGATTCTCGCAACCATTTCATAGGCGCGGGCATGGGCCTGGGCCAGGCTGCCGGCACGGGCGGTGACGGCAAGCACCCGGCCGCCGGCGGCGATGATCCGACCGTCCTGCTCGACGGTACCGGCGTGAAAGACCATGTGGGCGCTGTCTTCGGGCAGGCTGTCGAGCCCTCCGATCACGCTGCCCTTTTCATAGGCACCCGGATAGCCGCGCGCGGCCATGATCACGGTGATTGCATGGTCGTCGGCCCAGTTCACGCGGGCTTCACGCAAGCGCCCCTCGGCGGCGGCCTGCATCAGGTCCAGCGCCTGGGCGCCCAGACGCATCATCAGCACCTGGCATTCCGGGTCGCCGAAGCGCACATTGTACTCGACCAGCCGGGCGCGCCCGTCGCGGATCATCAGCCCGGCATAGAGCACCCCCTGAAAGGGCGTGCCGCGCGCGGCCATTTCCGCGAGCGTGGGGCGGATGATCTCCTCCATCACCTGCGCCTGAAGCGCCTCGCTCAGCACCGGCGCCGGAGAATAGGCGCCCATGCCGCCGGTATTGGGGCCGGTGTCGCCCTCGCCCACGCGCTTGTGGTCCTGCGCGGTGCCGATGGGCAGGGCGTCGGTACCGTCGCACAGCACGAAGAAGCTCGCCTCCTCGCCTTCCATGAATTCCTCGATCACCACCTCGGCCCCGGCCGCGCCGAAGGCCCCGGCAAACATCTCGTCCACGGCGGCAAGGGCGCTGGCCTCGTCCTCGGCCACGATCACCCCCTTGCCGGCGGCGAGCCCGTCGGCCTTGATCACGATCGGCGCGCCCTGTGCGGCGACATGAGCGCGCGCCGCTTCCCGGTCGCTGAAGCGGGCATAGCCGGCGGCGGGCACCCCGGCGGCGTCGCAGATCTCGTGGGTGAAGGCCTTGGAGGCCTCGAGCCGGGCGGCGGCGGCGGAGGGGCCGAACACGCTCACCCCCGCCGCCCGCAGCCGGTCCGCCACGCCGGCGACCAGCGGCGCCTCCGGG
>JALWJU010000177.1:5979-6295 GCA_026997055.1 Paracoccaceae bacterium
CGTTTTCCGCCGCGAATTCCGCCACCGCTCCGCCATCCTCGATATCGAGCGTGGCGCATTCGGCAATCGCCGCGATCCCGGCATTGCCCGGGGCCACGATCAGCCGGTCGCATTTCGGGTTCTGCTTCACCGCCCAGGCCAGCGCATGTTCGCGCCCGCCGCCGCCGAGTATCAGGATATTCATGCCGCCCCCGCTTGGCCTTTTCCTGTGGGCGTTCTAAGCTCGCCAAGGCAGCAAGGCAAGGAGCGCCAGACCCCATGAGCCTGATCGACGACGACGCGCCGGGGCGCAACACGCCCGAATACACGGTGAGCG
>JALWJU010000178.1 GCA_026997055.1 Paracoccaceae bacterium
GACGATGACGCCTGGCTGGCCTTTGTCGAAGCCAATGCGCGCGACCTGATGATCATCGCCCACGAATTCAACAAGAAGGCACTCGAATTCGAGCGCGATGGCGAGGGCGCCCCGCCTCCCGCCCTGTCACCGCGCGAACTGGCCGCCATGACCTGCCTTGCCAAGGGGATGAGCCGGGCCCAGGCCTCGAGGGAAATGGGCATCAGCGAGCATACACTGCGCGCCTATATCGAAAGCGCCCGCCACAAGCTGGGAGCGCTCAACACCACCCACGCCGTGGCCCGCGCCCTGTCCGAAGGGATCATCCTGGTGTAGAAGCGCCCCGTAACCGGCAAGCACAGCGCGCTCCCCTCACTGGTCCTCGGGCCCTTCAGGGCGCTCGCGCCTTTCCGAACTTCCGGGCGAAACACCGCCGCCCTCCCCGCCCGCCGGAGAGCGGATGCCGATACGGTCCAGGACGCGCTCCATGGACATTTCCGCCATATCGGAATACCCGGCAACCGTCTGCCTCTCCCCGTCCCCTCCGGGCGCCCGGCCCGACCCGGCCTTCAGCGCCTCGAAACGCCTGCGCAAGGCGGCCTTCTCGGCGCCCCTGCAATCGTTCCACGGGCGCCCCTGCAGCCCCATGACCAGAGCGCAATAACCGATGAAATGCGGCTGCGTTCCGGCTTCCAGCAGCCTTGCATAGGCCCGCTCTGCTCCCAGCGCACGCAATGTTCGGGCATCGTGGATGCCGGCGCGGGCATAGGCCGCAACCGCTGCGGGACCCAGATTTCGGATGGCTGAAACCGGCTCGGACATGCCAGCTTGTACCACATGGCGCGCCAGCTGCAAGGCGCGCCGCACGCCTCCCCTCCCCGGGGCGATTCGGCCGGACGGCGGTAACGGCCGCAAAGAGCTCCCCGCCCGCACCTCCAACACTCCCCTGGAATTCCCGCCGGCGCGCAAAACGATTTGTCGCAGAAAAATCGCGCGCCACCGCGAGCGCCTTGCCAGAATGGAAGCCGCATCCGATGCGCCCGCGATACCCTGCAAGCAACCGCGGGCAGGCCGATCCCGGCTGGAGACTCTCTTCTTGACGCCCCGCCGATTAGCGCCTAATAGGCGCTGGCGAGATTTGCGGGTGCTGCGATTGCAGCGCCCCTTCAGGTTTGAAAGCCCCTCCGGAAAACCCGGCAGCGTGGCAAGCGAAGAGGAAAGATCCATGTCGCGTGTTTGCGAACTGACTGGCAAGGGCCCGATGACGGGCAACAACGTGTCTCACGCCAAGAACCGCACGCGCCGCCGGTTTCTGCCGAATCTGAATGACGTGACCCTGCAAAGCGACGTGCTGGGCCGCTCTTTCAGGCTGCGCATCTCGGCTGCCGCCCTGCGCAGCGTGGACCATCGCGGCGGGCTCGACGCCTTCATGGCGAAGGCCAGGGACAACGAGCTTTCGGCCCGGGCCCTGAAGATCAAGAAGGAAATCCTCAAGGCACAGGCCGAAGCCACAGCCTGAGACCTTCCCTGGCTTCCCTGACTTTCTGTGAAAGTTCGCGGCTCCGCCGGCCTGGGCGGGGCCGCTTCCTTTTGCCGCTTGCATTCGCGGCCGGCAAACCTTACCCCATGGGAATGTTGCGTCGCCTCTCGGCATATCTCCTCACCGCGCTTCTGGCGCTGACCGGCTACACGCTGGCCGAGGCACGCGGGCAGGATCCGGTGACGGGCGCCCTCCTGGTGATCTGCTCGGGCACCACCTTCACCACCATCACCCTCGGCCCCGACGGCCAGCCGGTGGAAAAGGACGCCCCCTGCCCAGACGGCACGGCATTGTTTGCCGCGACCTTTTCGCTCCCTGCCCTGGTCTCCCCGGCGGCGCGCTTTCAGTCGATAGCCGTCCCCGCCCGCCCCGGAGAACTGCCGGGAAAGAACCGCCTGAAACCCTCCGCACGCGACCCTCCGGCAAAGGTCTGATCCCATTCAGCGCAGATCAACCATACCAGATCAATCTGACAACCGGAGAAACAGCATGTCCTTCAGGACCACCCTTCTTGCCGCCACCAGCGCGGCGCTTTTCGCCCTGCCCGCCCTTGCCGGCAGCGAGATCACCGTCACCGATGCCTATGCCCGCTCCTCGGGCATGAATGCCCGCTCGGGCGCCGCCTTCATGACCATCGTCAATACCGGCGACGAGGGCGACCAGCTGATAGCGGCGCGCACCGATGCCGCAAAGCGGGCCGAGTTGCACACCCATATCAAGGGCGAAGGCGGCGTGATGCGGATGCGCCGGGTCGAGGGCGGATTTTCCATCCCTGCCCATGGCGAGCACCAACTGGCACGCGGGGGCGACCATGTGATGCTCATGGGCCTGACCCGACCGCTGATCGACGGGGAAAGCCTGACCCTGACCCTGGTATTCGAAAAGGCCGGCGAGGTAAGCGTCGAGGTGCCGGTCGATCTCGAGCGCTGACCGCTCCGGAATCGGTCTGAGATCCGGCCGATTCCGAAACGCCTGCGAAGCGCCACGGGCAGGCGGGCTTCCGGGTCTGAAATGCCCCGGCATGTTGCCCGGCGGGGGGGCATGTCGAAGCGCCGGAGTGCCGGGAATCCCCCTGCCTGCATGGCGCCTGCGACGCCCGCTGCCCAGCCGGCGCAGGGCCGCTCCGGGGCGGCGCCATTGCCTCGCCCCGGCAGAAGGGATATGACCGGAGCATGAAGCGCATCCTGTTCGTCTGCCTTGGCAATATCTGCCGCTCGCCCGCCGCCGAGGGGGTGTTTCGCACCATTGCCCGCGAGGCCGGGCTCCAGGTCGAGATCGACAGCGCCGGCACCTCCGACTGGCATCTGGGAGAAGCGCCCTACCCGCCGATGCAGCAGGCTGCCCACGCCCGGGGATACGACCTGTCGGCCCTGCGCGCCCGGCAGTTCCGTCCGGCGGATTTCGAGGAGTTCGATCTGATCATCGGCATGGATGCCGACAATATCGCCAATATGGAGCGCCTGCGCCCGCCGGGCAACCAGACACCTCTGTGCCTGTTCACCGACTATGCCCCCGAATCCGGCGCCGACCATGTGCCGGACCCCTATTATACCCGGGATTTCGACGCAGCCCTGGATCTGATCGAAACCGCGGCACGGGGGCTGGCTGCGAAACTGGCAGACTGAAACCCCTTGCGGAAATCCGCCCCGTCAGCGCGCCCCGGCCAGGGCGGCCGGTCGGACATGCACGCAAATTCGGGATCGGGAGCGGCAGGGCGACAAGTCCGGGCGGTTCGGCAAGGCGCAATGCGCAATCTCCGCCCCGGCCCGGGTGAACTCCTCAGCCGGGGGGCAGGCCAAGGATCGCACGCGCCTCGGAGGGGCTGGCCACCGGGCGGCCGTGGCGGTCGCAAAGCTCGGCGGCGCGGCGCACCAGCGCGGCATTGGAGGGGGCGAGGGTCTCGCGGTCGAGCCGCAGATTGTCCTCGAGCCCGGTGCGCAGATGCCCGCCGGCGGCGATGCACCATTCGTTGAGCAGGATCTGCCCCGCCCCCACGCCGGCCGCGCACCATTCGGCATCCGGTGCGAGGCGGGCAAGGGTTTTCACATAGAAATCAAACACCTCCCTGTCCACCGGCATGGCGTTCTTCACCCCCATCACGAATTGCACATAGAGCGGGCGGGCGAGGCGGCCATCCTCGCTCATCCTGACCGCCTGGAAGATGTGGGAGAGGTCGAAAGCCTCGATCTCGGGCTTGATCTCGTATCTGCGCATCTCGCTTGCGAGCCAGTCCACCAGGTCCGGCGGGTTCTCATAGACGCGGGTGGGGAAATTGTTGCTGCCCACGGTGAGCGAGGCCATGTCGGGCCGGAGCGGGAGCATCCCGCCGCGCGCGCGCCCCGCGCCCGAGCGCCCGCCGGTGGAGAATTGCACGATCATGCCCGGGCAGTGGCGGCGGATGCCTTCGGCGAGGCGGGCGAATTTCTCGGGGTCGGAAGAGGGGGTGCCGTCGTCTTCGCGCACATGCAGATGGGCGATGGAAGCGCCGGCCTCGAAGGCCTCGTGGGTGCTTTCGACCTGTTCGCTGACGGTGATCGGAACGGCCGGGTTATGCGCCTTTTGCGCGACCGAGCCGGTAATGGCAACGCAGATGATGCAGGGTTTCATGGGGCCTCGGATGGATGGGTGGCTGGCGCGGGAGCGCCGGGGATGGGGCGGATCCGGGCCATTACAGATGCCCGGTCTCGGCGAGGAAGCGGGCGATCAGGGCCGCGTATTCGGCGGGCTGCTCGATGCCGGGCAGGTGGCCCGCCCCGCGCATCAGCTCGAACCGCGCGCCGGGGATCAGCCCGGCGGTCTCGCGCACGAGGTCGGCGGGGGTGGAGCCGTCTTCGCTGCCGGCAATGGCGAGCGTCGGCAGGCGCAGGCGGGCGGTGCTTTCATAAAGGTCGGTCTCGGCAATCGCCTCGCAGGCGCCGATATAGCCCGCGAGCGGCTGGCGCAGGAGCATGTTGAGGCAGGCTTCCACCGTGCCCGGCGCCTCGGCACGAAAGCGGCGCGAGAACCAGCGCTCCATGGTGGCAAAGGCAATGGCGTCGATGCCCCCGGCGCGCAACTCGTCGATGCGCGCCTGCCAGATGGCCGGGGTGGCGATCTTGGCGGCGGTGCCCGAGAGGATCAGCGCCCGCACGAGGTCCATGCGCTCGGCGGCGAGCCCCTGGGCGATCATGCCGCCGATCGACAGGCCGAGAAAGACCGCTTCGCGGATCTCGAGCCGGTCCATCAGCGCGGCGATATCGGCCACCATGTCGCCCATGTAATAAGGCCCCTCGGGGCAGGTCGAAAGCCCGTGGCCGCGCATGTCGTAGCTGAGCACCCTGAGCCCCTCGGGCAGGTGCGCGATCAGCGCGTCCCACAGGCGCAGGTCGGTGCCGAGCGCACCGGAGAGTACCAGCGCCGGCGCGCCTTCGGGGCCGGTGAGACGGTAATGCAGGCGGATGTCGCCGCCGGTCTCAGCCATCTGCATGGGGCTTCTCCCCGCCATGTTCGGCCAGCGCGCGGGCAAAGAGGGGCGCGTCCACATTGCCCCCGGAGATGACCGCCACGACCGTATCCCCCGCGAGCTTGTCGCCGTGAAACAGCGCCGCGGCCAGCGCCACCGCGCCGCCGGGCTCGGCGACGATCTTCAGCCGCTCGAACGCGAGCGCCATGGCCCGCAGCGCCTCTGCTTCGCTGACCACGAGGCCGGGGCCGCAGAGGCGGTGCAGGATCGGAAAGGTCAGTTCGCCCGGCGCGGGCGTGATGATCGCATCGCAGAGCGCGCCGGTCGTGGGGCCGCTGTTCTGCTCGATCCGCCCCGAGGCGAGCGAGCGGGCCACGTCGTCAAAGCCTTCGGGCTCCACCGGGCGCACGCGGAGCCCCGGCGCCTCGGCTTCGAGCGCCAGCGCGATGCCCGAGGTGAGCCCGCCGCCGCCACAGGGCACCAGCACGCTGCCGCTGGCATCCGCCAGGTCGGCGGCGATCTCGAGCCCCACCGTGCCCTGCCCGGCGATCACTTCCGGGTTGTCAAAGGGCTTGATCAGGGTGAGGGCGCGCTCGGCGGCAATCTGGGCGCCGATCTCTTCGCGGTCCTCCCGGTCGCGCTCATACAGCACCACTTCGGCCCCCAGCGCGCGGGTATTGGCGATTTTCGTGGCCGGGGAGTCCGCGGGCATGACGATCACCGCGCGAGTGCCAAAATCGCGCGCGGCCTGCGCCACGCCCTGGGCGTGGTTGCCGGAAGAATAGGCAATGAGCCCGCGCCCGCGCTCGGCCTCGCCCAGCGCCGAGACGGCGGCGCGCGCGCCGCGATACTTGAAGCTGCCGGTATGCTGGAGGCATTCGGGCTTCACGAAAAGGCGCCGCCCGGCGATCTCGTCGAGAAAGGGCGAGGAGAGGAGCGGGGTGCGGCGCGCATGGCCCTGAAGGCGGGCGGCAGCGGCGCGGATCATGTCGATATTCATGCGCCCATCTCTGCGATCCAGGCGCGGATCACCGCGAGGGCTTCGGGCTCGTCGAGAAACGGCACATGGCCGCGCCCGGGCACTTCGGCGACGCGCATTTCGGGATAGTCGGCGCGCATCTTCGCGACCGTTTCAGCTGTGAGGATGTTGGAAAATTCGCCGTGGATCAGCGCCGTGGGCAGGCCCTTCAGCGCGCGGAAAAAGGGCCACAGGTCCACAGGCGGCGCGGCCGCCATCGCCTCGACCGCCTCGCGCAGGCGCGCATCGTAATTGAGTGCGAGTCCACCGCCCTCGACCTCGCGAAAGGCAAAGCCGACC
>JALWJU010000179.1 GCA_026997055.1 Paracoccaceae bacterium
GCGACATCTTCATCGAGCATTATTACTACCGCCCCGGCATCGACAAGCTGCCCGAGGCGATCCGGCCTTCGGTCTTTGACATGTATGTGAATGCGGGGGGGAATGCCATTCGCATTCTGCAAAGGCTCTTGCGCAAGATGGGCTGGATGGTGGCGGTGGACGGGGTGATCGGCCCCGAGACCATCGAGGCCACATGGGCGGCCTACGAGGCGGCGAAGGAGCATTTCGCCAATGCCTACGGGATCGAGCGGCGCAACTATTACTACCGCCTTGCCGACCGCCGCCCGGCGAGCCGCAAATATGCCCGTCGGCGCGATGGCTCCAAGGGCGGCTGGATCCTGCGCGCCGAAAGTTTCATCGACCCGGAATATCGCCTCAGCGAGGCCGAGCACCGCGCTCGGGTGGCGGCATGGGACTGATCGCGGAGCTGTTCAGCCTGCTGTTTGGCGGCGGGCGCAACGTGGTGCGCGAGACCGCCGAGGTGTTTCGCGAAAATGCCGAGGCTGCGGGGAGCCGCGCGGCCGGGCTCAGGGCGGCGAGCCTGGGCCAGTTCGCGGCCGAGTTCGCGCTGCCGCGCCGGGGCCTCTTCGACCGCTTCATGGACGCGCTCAACCGGCTGCCGCGCCCGGCGCTGGCGCTGGGCACGCTGGGGCTGTTTCTGAGCGCGATGTACGATCCGGTCTGGTTCGCGGCGCGGATGCAGGGCATCGCGCTGGTGCCCGAGCCGCTCTGGTGGCTGCTCGGGGCCATTGTCAGCTTCTATTTCGGCGCCCGCCACCAGGCCAAGAGCCAGGAATTCCAGCGCTCGGTGGCCGAGACCATGGCCCGCGTCGATGGGGTGGCGCGCAACCTGCGCGCGCTCGATGCGCTGCAGGCAGGCGCGGGGATGGCCGGGGCGAGCCAGCCCGACCCGCTCGATGCCCCCAACCCGGCGCTGGAGGCATGGCTGTCCGGGGGGCGGGCCGGCGGGGGCGGTGCGCAGCGGGGGCGCAGGGATGGCAACTGACCTCCTGTTCAAGCTGGTCGCCGAAAGCGGCCCCTGGGCGCTGCTGGTCTTTTACCTCCTGTGGCGCGACTTGCAGAAGGATCTGGCGACGCGCGCGGTGCTGGACCGCAATTCGGCGGTGCTGACCGAGCTTTCCACCATCATCCGTGAGCGCCTGCCCCGGAGGAAGAAGCGATGATCTGTGTGCAAAAAGGCGGGTTCCTGGCCTGGC
Organism: Paracoccaceae bacterium; assembly: GCA_026997055.1. Classification (GTDB taxonomy): domain Bacteria; phylum Pseudomonadota; class Alphaproteobacteria; order Rhodobacterales; family Rhodobacteraceae; genus JAAEUB01. Next base: position 1,218 of record JALWJU010000179.1, read on the forward strand.
TGCGTCGGGTATTTGCCGGAAGCTCCCTTTGCAAGGCGTTGGAAAGACATGAAAAAGCCGCCCGGGAACTGGATGCGGCGCTGCGGGAGGTGCTGGGCGAATGAAGCAGGCGTTCATGTTGCTGATGGGGCTGGTGGTGCTGTTTCAGGCGGGCTACGAGCTGTTCGGCTATGCGGCGGTCTACGAGATCGCCTATGGGGCGATAACGCTGATGGCGCTGATGATCGCGGCGACCTTTCTGTGGCTGTTCGTGGTGCGCGCGACGCCCCTGGCGCTGGGCATGGCCTACAGCTGGGCGGGCGCGGGCGCGGTGATGGGCTGGTGGTGGGTCTATCAGTTCTCCGGCCGGCCCGACTGGCTCAGCGCAAGTCCGGTGCTATTTGCCTGCCTGCCGTTCTACTTCGTCGGCGCGGTGCTGCATTTCGCCGTCATCCACCGCTCCTTCGGCCTGCACGGGCTGGCCTTTCTGGTGCCGGTGGTGGTGGCGGTGGCGGTGTCGGCGGGGATTTACCTGCTGGTGTGAGCGAAGGCGCCGCTCGCACACATTCCTGCGAGGACGTCGAAGTGTCCGTTGTCGGCCCGGGCGAAAGCCGCTAAGGAGGGGGCATGATTACGGAGCTTGGACATTTTGCTCTTGTGCTGGCGCTCGGGGTTGCGCTGGTGCAGTTCGTGGTGCCGCTGATCGGCGCGCACAAGGGATGGGCGGGCTGGATGGCGCTGGCGGCGCCCGCGGCGGCGATTCAGTTCGTGCTGATCGCACTGTCCTTCGGCGCCCTGATGTATGCCTTCGTCACCTCGGATTTCTCGCTGAGGCTGGTAGTGCTCAACTCGCATTCGCTCAAGCCGATGCTCTACAAGGTTACCGGCGTCTGGGGCAATCACGAAGGCTCGATGCTGCTCTGGGTGCTGATCGTGGCGCTCTACGGGGCGGCGGTGGCGCTGTTCGGCCGCGCGCTTCCTCCCCGGCTGAAGGCGCGGGTCCTGTCGATGCAGGGGCTGATCTCGCTGGCCTTCCTCAGCTTCAGCCTGTTCACCTCGAACCCGTTTCTGCGCATGGCCGAGCCGCCCTTTGACGGGCAGGGGCTCAATCCGCTCTTGCAGGACCCGGGCCTGGCCTTTCACCCGCCGTTTCTCTATCTGGGCTATGTCGGCCTGTCGATGGCCTTCAGCTTCGCCCTTGCGGCGCTGATCGAGGGGCGGATCGACGCCGCCTGGGCGCGCTGGGTAAGGCCCTGGACGCTGGCGGCCTGGATGTTTCTGACCATCGGTATCGGGCTCGGCTCCTGGTGGGCCTATTACGAGCTGGGCTGGGGCGGATTCTGGTTCTGGGACCCGGTGGAGAATGCCTCCTTCATGCCCTGGCTGTTCGCCGCCGCGCTGCTGCACTCGGCAATCGTGGTGGAAAAGCGCGAGAGCCTGAAGTCCTGGACCATCCTGCTGGCGATCCTCGGCTTCGGGTTTTCGCTGATCGGCGCCTTCATCACCCGTTCGGGGATCGTGACCTCGGTACATGCCTTTTCCACGGATCCGACGCGCGGACTCTACCTGCTGGGGATCCTCGCCTTTTTCGTCGGCGGCGCGCTGACGCTGTTTGCCGCCCGCGCCAGGGCCATGGAGGCGAAGGGCGTCTTTGCCATGGTCAGCCGCGAAAGCGGGCTGGTGCTGAACAACATCCTGCTGGCGGTGGCGGCCTTCGTGGTGTTCATCGGCACGGTCTGGCCGCTGGTGGCGGAGCTGTTCTTCGACCGCAAGCTGAGCGTGGGGGCGCCGTTCTTCGAGGCGGCCTTCACGCCCTTCATCGTCGGGGTGGCGATCGTGCTGCCGATCGGCGCGATGCTGCCGTGGAAGCGGGCGCGCCTCGCCCCGGTGCTGGCCAGGCTCCGGCCCGCCCTGCTGCTGGCCCTCGCGGTGGGGGTGCTGGTCTGGGCCCTGGGCAGCGGACGCTCGGCGCTGGCGCCGGTGGGGATGGCGCTGGGCAGCTGGCTCGTGGCCGGCGCGGGGGTGGACATCTGGAGCCGCACCGGGCGCGGGGCGCTCGCGGGCCGCCTGAAGCGCCTCCTGCGCCTGCCGCGCGCGGATTGGGGCAAGGCCCTGGGGCATGCGGGGCTCGGGGTGACCTTTATCGGCATTTCCGGGCTCATGGCCTGGCAGATCGAGGATATCCGCGTGGCCCGGGTGGGCGAGACTTTCGAAGTCGCCGGCTATGAAGTGACGCTGGAGGAGGTGGAGCGCCTGCAGGGGCCCAATTACGTCTCCACCACCGCCACGATCCGAATCGCGCGCGAGGGGCGCGAAGTCGCCGTGCTCCACCCGGAAAAGCGCGTCTATCCGGTGCAGGCCATGCCCACCACGGAGGCGGCGATCGACCAGACCCTCTGGCGCGACCTCTACCTGGTGATCGGCGATCCCCAGGAGGGCGGCGGCTGGGCCGTGCGGACCTTCATCAAGCCCTTCGCCATGTGGATCTGGGCGGGCTTCACGATCATGGCCCTGGGCGGAATCGTCAGCCTCAGCGACCGGCGTTACCGGGTGGCGGCAGGTGCCGCGCGCCGGAGGGGCGCTCTCGGGGGAGTGCCGGCGGAATGATGAAGCGCTTCCTGCTGATCCTGGCCATGCTGGCCGCGCCCGTCAGCCCGCTCGGGGCGGTGAATCCGGACGAAGTGCTGGACGATCCGGTACTGGAAGCGCGTGCGCGCGAGGTCAGTCAGGGGCTGCGCTGCGTGGTCTGCCGGGGGGAAAACATCGACGAAAGCAATGCCGACATGGCCCGCGACATGCGTCTGCTGGTGCGCGAGCGCCTGCTGGAAGGCGATACCAACCAGCAGGTAATGGACTACATCGTGGAGCGCTACGGCGAATATGTGCTGATGAAGCCCACCACCGAGGGCGCCAACAAGCTGCTCTGGGCGGCCGGCCCGGCGCTGTTCCTGCTGGCGCTGGTCATGGCCGGGATCTACCTGAAGGGCCGCGCCCGGGCGGCGGCGGCTCAGGGCGAGAAGCTGAGCGAAGAGGAAGAGGCCCGCCTGCGCGAATTGCTCGACGGCTGAGGGGGCAAGGCCCGGGCGAGGCGGAGATTCCTGCGAAAATCGGTGCCAGCGCCGCAGCGTCCGGCTTTCCTTTGCCCGCCGTTTCGGGCTATCTGGGCGCGACAGGGAGGGTTGCATGCACTACGAGACGATCACGCTGGAAATCGCCGATCGGGTCGCCATCGTCACCCTGAACCGCCCCGAGGTGAGGAATGCGCTGAATACGCAGATGCGCGCCGAGATCACCGACGCGGTGCGCCGGGCAGGCGAGCAGGCCCGGGCGGTGGTGCTGACCGGGGCGGGGCAGGCATTCTGCTCCGGGCAGGATCTGGGCGACCGGGTCAATGCCGCCAATGTCAATATCGAGCGTACCCTGCGCGAGGAATACGAGCCGATGCTGAAGCAGATCACCGCCTGCCCGGTGCCGGTGATTGCGGCGGTGAACGGCGCGGCAGCGGGCGCCGGGGCCAATCTGGCGCTGGCCTGCGATGTGGTGATTGCGGCGGAAAATGCCTTTTTCCTGCAAGCGTTTACCCGGATCGGGCTGATCCCGGACGCGGGCGGGACATGGTTCCTGCCGCGCCAGGTGGGGCTCGCGCGGGCGATGGGGGCGGCGCTGTTTGCCGAGCCCGTGAGCGCGGCCGAGGCGGCCGAGTGGGGGATGATCTGGGAGGCGGTGCCGGAGGCCGAATTCGAAGCCCGCTGGCGCGCGCGCGCCGCCTATCTGGCGAGCGGGCCGAGCGTGGCCTTTGCCCGGGCGAAGCGGGCCTTGCGCGCCTCGTACGACAATGATCTCGAGGCGCCGCTGAAGCTCGAAGCCCGCCTGCAGGGCGAATGCGGCCGCTCGCGCGACTTCAAGGAAGGCGTGCTGGCCTTTGTCGAGAAGCGCAAGGCCCGGTTCGAGGGCCGCTGAGCGGCAGGGCAGGGCAGGGCGGCGCCAGCCGCCTCATTCCCGCATCAGCCATTCCTGGAGCGGGCAGGCGATCGGCCCTCCTCGCATTCGCCACCAGATCGGCAAGCGCGGCTTCGCGCCGGACGAATTCGGCCATGTGCGCGCGCAGCTTTCCCGGCTGCGCCCGGCCCGCCAGCGCATCACCGGCAAAGAGCGAATCCCGCCCCTTTCACCTTTCCCGAAATACTCCCGCCGGAGGCGCGATTTTTCGCAAGAAAAATCGCCTCCCGCGAGCGTCCCGCACAGGTCTGCGCTCTGGAGCCCCTCAGCCCTCGCGGTCCTCCACGTCCACGTAATCGCGCCGGGTGGGGCCGGTATAGAGCTGGCGCGGGCGGCCGATCTTCTGGGTCGGATCGCTGAGCATTTCCTTCCACTGAGAGATCCAGCCGACGGTGCGGCTGAGCGCGAAGATCGGGGTGAACATCGAGGTCGGAAAGCCCATCGCCTCGAGGATGATGCCGGAGTAGAAGTCGATATTCGGATACAGCTTCTTGGACACGAAGTAATCGTCCTCGAGCGCGATTTTCTCAAGCTCCTTCGCCACTTGCAGGGTCGGATTGTCATGGATTCCGAGCAGCTCCAGCACCTCGTCGGCGCTCTGCTTCATCACCCGGGCGCGGGGGTCGAAATTCTTGTAGACCCGGTGGCCGAAGCCCATCAGGCGGAAGGGATCGGACCTGTCCTTGGCACGGGCGATATATTCGGGGATGCGATCGACCGTGCCGATCTCGCGCAGCATGCTGAGCGCGGCCTCGTTGGCGCCGCCATGGGCCGGCCCCCACAGGCAGGCGATACCGGCGGCGATGCAGGCGAAGGGATTGGCGCCCGAAGAACCGGCGAGGCGCACGGTGGAGGTGGAGGCATTCTGCTCGTGGTCCGCATGGAGCGTGAAGATCCGGTCCATGGCACGGCTCAGGATCGGGTTCACCTCGTATTCCTCCGCCGGCACGGCAAAGCACATGCGCAGGAAATTGGAGGCATAATCGAGGTCGTTGCGCGGATAGACGAAGGGCTGGCCGACCGAATACTTGTAGGCCATGGCGGCGATGGTCGGCATCTTGGCGATCA
>JALWJU010000180.1 GCA_026997055.1 Paracoccaceae bacterium
TGCCCCAGTCGCGCAGGCGATACTGGACCTTGCCCTTGCCCAGCCCGCGCTCTTCGAACCAGTCGATCGCGGCCTCGATACCCTCTTCGCCGGTGGCCTCGGCGAGGCCGGTGAAATGGTCGATATAGACGACCCTTTCGCTCCTGGGCGGCACCAGCGCCTCATCTGCCACCTCGACTTCTTCGCCGGGCATATAAAAGGCATTGACCACCGGCAGGCCGTATTTGCGGGCGAAATCGAGGTCGCGCTGATCGTGCGCCGGGCAGCCGAACACCGCGCCGGTGCCGTAATCCATCAGCACGAAGTTCGCCACCCAGACCGGCAGATCGCGCGCGGGGTCGAGCGGATGGGCCACGCGAAGGCCGGTGTCATAGCCCAGCTTCTCGGCCTTCTCGATCGCTTCCTCGCTGGTGCCGCCCTTGCGGCACTCGGCGATGAATTCGGCCAGCGCCGGGTCCTTTTCGGCAAGCTCGCGCGCCACCGGGTGATCCGGGGCGATGGCGATGAAGCTCGCCCCGCGCATCGTGTCGGGCCGGGTCGAATAGCAGACGATCTCGCCCGCCCCGTCCCGGCGCTGGAAGTAAAGCTCGATGCCGCGGCTCTTGCCGATCCAGTTGGCCTGCATCAGGCGCACCTTTTCGGGCCAGTTCTCGAGCCCGTCCAGCGCCGCCAGCAGGTCCTCGGCATAATCGCTGATGCGGAAGAACCACTGGGTCAGTTCCCGCCGCTCCACCTCGGCCCCGGAGCGCCAGCCGCGCCCGTCGATCACCTGCTCGTTGGCGAGCACGGTCATGTCCACCGGGTCCCAGTTGACCATCGCGCTCTTGCGATAGACCAGCCCCCTTTCGAGAAAGTCGAGGAACATCGCCTGCTGCTGGCCGTAATATTCCGGGTCGCAGGTGGCGAATTCGCGGCTCCAGTCGTGCGACCAGCCCATCGGCGCCATCTGCTCCTTCATCTCGGCGATATTGCCATAGGTGTGGTCGGCCGGATGCACCCCGGTGGCAATGGCGGCGTTTTCGGCGGGCAGGCCGAAGGCGTCCCAGCCCATCGGGTGCAGCACGGCGAAACCCTGCGCGGCCTTGTAGCGCGCCACCACGTCGCCCAGCGTGTAATTGCGCACATGCCCGATATGCAGCCGGCCGGACGGGTAGGGAAACATCTCCAGCACATAATATTTGGGCCGGTCCGGGTCGCGCTCGGCGCGGAAGATGCCGGCCTCCTGCCAGGCGGCCTGCCATTTGGGCTCGATCTCGGCGGGGGTATAGCGTGCCATGGGGGGTCCTTCGAATGAAAACGCCGGGCTTGTCACCCGGCGTCGTTATTATTCTGCCGCGCGGCGCGGGTCCAGAGCCTGGCCTAGAGCCTGCCGTCGGCGATCCTGAGCTGGCGGGCGCGGGTGAGGATCGCATCCTCGATCGCCCGGGTCGCCTCGGTGCTGGCCGGCCCTGCGCGGGTCAGCAGCGCCACGCGCAGGGAGCGGGCATCCAGCGCCGGGTCGCTTATATATACGGTGGCCTTGTAGGCGCGCCCGCCGCCCGGGGGCGTTCCGTAGCCGAAGACGATGATCCCGGTAAAGGGATCGGCGGCCTCGAGCGGCAGGAAATTCAGCACGTCGAGGGAGGCGTCCCAGAGATACTTGTTTACCTCGACGGTGGTATTGGGATTCTCGGTATTGCTGAAAAGATCCCAGATCTTGGTGCCCTGGGGCTCGGGGCCGGTCTGCGCCTGGCTGCCCTGGCTGCGCGCGCTCCCGCCCGACTTGCCGCCCTTGCCGAACAGGCCGCCGCCGGTGGCGCAGGCGGACAAGCTCAGCAGGGAAAGCCCCATCAGTACAGCCCAGAAATATCGTCTGATCGCCATGATCCGGCCCCGCTCCTTGACTCATCACCTAACTACCCAAGCCCCATGACGCGCACAAGCGTTTTCCCGCCGGGGAAGCGATTTGCGGCGATTCGCGCGCTCTGCCGCGCCCCTGTCCGATGCGCCACGAGACGCCTCGTTTCGCGACTGTGGCAAAGCTGCATCATTTCGCCATGAGGTTTGCCCGAGCCGGCCCCGCCGCTTGCAATGTCCGGGCCGTTGGGGGAGACAGGGGCATACTCAATTCGGATTCCCTGAATTGAGGTGCACTTTGAGATAAACGAGGGAAAACGAAATGAAGAAGATCCTCCTTGCCACTTCGATCCTGGTCGGTACGGCCGGTGTGGCTGCTGCGGACGTCAGCATCTCCGGTGGCGCGCGCTTCGGTGTCATCATGAACACCGCCGGCGTCTGGTCCCTGACCAACCGCTTCACCCTGAACTTCGACGGTTCCGGCGAGACCGATGGCGGCCTGGCCTATGGTGGCCGCGTGCGCCTGCGCGCTTCGAACTTCGGCGCTGCCGCCCTGTCCGGCGCCAATGCCTGGATCGAGAGCAACGGTCTGCGCCTGTCGGTCGGTAACGTGAACGGCGCCATCGAGATGATGCCGGGCCTCTACTCCAACGGCGTCGGCCTCACCGGCCTCGGCTGGAACGGCGTCTGGGCCAACCACAACACCTCCATGTGGGGCTGGCAGGCCTTCTCCTCCTCCGGTCCCGGCGTGCAGGGCATCGCCGTCGACTACTCCACCGGCGATCTGGGTGTGCACCTGTCCTACGACGTGACCAACACCCTGACCGCTCTGTCCGGTTCGTACTCCTTCGGCAACTGGACCGTTGCCGCCGGTATCCAGGAAGACGCCGCTGGCGCCACCATGCAGGACTTCGTCGTTCTGGGTGTGACCGGCTCGCTGGGTGACTTCGGCGTGAACGCGTCCTACGCCTCCTTCAACGCCGGCGCTGCCTACAAGTGGACCATCGGCGGCAAGTACAGCATGAACGACATCTCCGTGAACGCCTTCTACTCCGGCGAGGACGGCGGTGTTTCGTCCTACGGCATCGGCGCTGCCTACGACCTCGGCGGTGCGACCATCGCTGGCGGTGTGGCTCGCCTGAGCACCGCTGCTGGCCCGGTTGCCGATCTGGGTATCCGCATCAGCTTCTGATCCCGACGGATCGAGAGTTACGGAGAGAGCGGGCCTTGCGCCCGCTCTTTTCTTTTGCGCATATCGGGGCAGACAAGAGTGAGGCCGCCGATGTCCCTTTCCGAGATCAAGTCCCGCATCGCCGCCGAAGAGGCCCGCGCCGGCCGCGCGCCCGGCTCCACCACGCTGATCGCCGTTTCCAAGCTGCAGCCGCTCGCGCGGGTGGAGGCGGTGCTGGAGGAGGGCCACCGGGTCTTTGGCGAAAACCGCGTGCAGGAGGCCGCCGGCAAGTGGCCCGCGCTGAGGGAGCGATTCGCAGGGGTTGAGCTGCACCTGATCGGCCCCCTTCAGACCAACAAGACCCGCCAGGCCATGGCGCTGTTTGACGCCATCCACACGCTCGACCGCCCCAGGCTCGCCCGCGCCATTGCCCGCATCGCCGACGAGACCGGCCATTGCCCGCGCCTGTTCGTGCAGGTCAATACCGGCGAGGAGCCGCAGAAGGCCGGGGTGGCGCCTGCCGAGGCCGATGCCTTCATCGGCGAAGTGCGCGCGCTGGGCCTGCCGCTCGAGGGGCTCATGTGCATCCCGCCGGTGGACGAGGAGGCGAGCCTCCACTTCGCGCTTTTGGCCAGGATCGCCGCGCGCAACGGTCTCTCGGGCCTGTCCATGGGGATGAGCGGCGATTTCGAGCGCGCCATTGCCCAGGGCGCGACTCATGTGCGCGTGGGCAGCGCCATCTTTGGCGAAAGGGTGTATGATTAGCCTGGGCGAATCAGAGGAGGGACGCTGACGAAAGGAGATGAGGATGCAGAAACTTGCACTTTCATTTGCTCTTCTGGCGCTCGGTTCTACTCCGGCTCTGCCTGGTGACTTCAGCTTCAGCTTTACCTGGGGGGATATCCCCCTTTGCACCAGCGGTCACCCGCGGCGGGTGCCGAGCCCGCGATTTGTCGTCTCAAACCTGCCGGAGGGAACCGATAGAATCGTTTTCCGCCTGAAGGATCTGGACGCGCCAGCTTACAACCACGGCGGCGGCAAGGTCGCCATCGACAGAGACGGGGTGATCCCCGCCGGCGCTTTCACCTACAAGAGCCCCTGCCCGCCGGGCGGCGTGCACAGATATGAATGGCGCGCCACGGCGAAGCATGGGGCGAAAGTCCTGGCCCGCGCCCGCGCCCGGCGTAACTACCCGGAATAGGTGCTGACAAAGATCCGGCTCTTTGGCGTCCAGCGGGCGAGGATCCAGGCGAGATCGGCGCGGGCAAAGGCGATGCAGCCCGCGGTGGGAAAGCGCGGCCGCCGCCACAGATGCACGAAGATCGCCGAGCCCGCGCCGGGCCTGGCCGCGGGCCGGTTCCAGTCGGAAAACAGCACGATGTCATAGAGCGAATCGCCCCGGCGCAGGCGCTCGTGGCTGAAAGGGTGGGCATGGGCGCGGATGTGGCGATTATAGGCCGGGTCGCGCGGATCGTCGGACCAGAGGTCGCGGTGCCCGGCGGGGGCGAGCGGCGGCAGGCCCGGCGCGATTGCCGGCGCGCGCAGCCGGTCGGCCCGGTACATGCCGCCCGCCAGCCGCCAAACCCCTGCGGGACTGGCCCCGTCGCCCTCGCGCTTCTGGCTGGTAATCCCGCCGCGCCCCAGAGCGCAGGGGATGCGCCGCCCCATGAAGCGCGCGCCCCAGCGATTCACCACCATGTCGTGGCGTGACGGCCTCACAGCAGATGCCCGGATTTCTTCGCCTTGGTGGCGAGATAGGCGCGGTTGTGCTCGCCGTGGCCGGCCAGGAGCGGCACCCGCTCCGCCACCTCGATACCCTGGGCCTGCATCATGGCGACCTTTTTCGGGTTGTTGGTCATCAGCCGCACGGCGCCGAAGCCCAGCGCCTTGAGAATGTCGGCGCCGATGCGAAAATCGCGCTCGTCATCCTCGAAGCCCAGCCGGTGATTGGCCTCCACCGTGTCAAAGCCCTGATCCTGCAGCGAATAGGCGCGCATCTTGTTGGCCAGGCCGATGCCGCGCCCCTCCTGGTTGAGATAGAGCAGCACGCCCGCGCCCTCGCGCCCCATCGCCTCCAGCGCGGCATGCAGCTGCGGGCCGCAATCGCATTTGAGGCTGCCCAGCACATCGCCGGTAAAGCAGGCGCTGTGCAGGCGCGCGAGCACCGGCTTCTGGCGGTCGGGCCGGCCGATCTCCACCGCGTAATGCTCCTCGCCTCCGTCGGCGGGGCGAAACACGCTGACCCGCCCGGCCTCGCTCGCCGCCAGCGGCACCCGCGCGCCGACCACATGAGCGAGCGGGCTGCGCAGGGCCTGTTCGAACCCTTCGAGCGGCACCGGCGTGAGCCCGGCGCGCGCGGCAAGGGCTTCGCCTTCACGGGTCTCCACCACCAGCGCGGCGGGCAGAAGATGCGCCGACTTGGCCAGCGCCACCGCCGCCCGGGCGAAGCGCTCCTCGCCCCCGCGCAGGGTCTCGAACGGCCCCTTCATGGGCGTCATCAGGTCGCCGGAAGGGTCTGCCAGCGCGGCGATCCAGTCGGGCCCCGCCGCTTCAGGCACCGCGATGCGGGCGACTTCGCTGCTGTAGGGGCGGGCCTTGAGCGTCTCGGCCCGGCGCGGGGTCACCGCCAGCACCGGCGCCCCCAGCGCGCGCATCTCGGAGAGCCGCGCCGCGCCCAGCGTCTCCGCCGCCGCCACCAGCGCCGCACCCTCTTCGGAGGCAAGCACCACCGGCACCCCCATGCGCAGATCGGCACGGGCGCGGGCGATACGTTCGGATATGTCGGGGCCTAGGGTCATGTCGCTTCCATTTCCCGCCCTACATAGGCCGGAATGTCGGAATTTGAAACATTTCCCGCGATTTCGACACATGCGCGTGAGCCTTTGTCGCAAAACTTGCCAAATACCCCGGGCACGGACATCTCTGGGACAGGACGGAGGAGAGGCGATGCCAAACGTGAAGAAGATCCTGCTGGTGGACGATGACGACGACCTGCGCGATGCGCTGGCCGAGCAGCTGGTGATGACCGAGGATTTCGACGTGTTCGAAGCCGCCACCGGCGCCGAGGCCATGCGCCGGGCCAGGGAGGCGCTCTATGACCTGGTGATTCTCGATGTGGGCCTGCCCGACACCGATGGCCGCGAACTGTGCCGGCTGATGCGCAAGCAGGGGGTGAAATGCCCGATCCTGATGCTCACCGGCCATGACAGCGATGCCGATACCATCCTGGGGCTGGATGCCGGGGCCAATGACTAC
>JALWJU010000181.1 GCA_026997055.1 Paracoccaceae bacterium
GGAGGGAGCGGAGGGGCGGCGGCGGTTTCTCGACGCGATCGCGATGAGCTTCGAGCCGGGCCATGCGGAGGCGGTGCTGGCCTATGAGAAGGCTATGCGCGAGCGCAACCGTCTGTTGCGCGACCAAGTGCGCGATGCACATTGGTACGAGGCGCTGGAGTGGCAGATGGGGGCGGCCGGGGCGCGGGTCTTTGCCAATCGGCGGGCGGCGTTGGCACGGCTCGCGGCGGCGCAGGTGGAGGGGGCCTTTCCGGTCGCCGATCTGGCGCTGGTCGAGGCCGAGGGCGGGGCGGAGGATCCGGGCGACGAAGCGGCCCTGCGCGAGGCGCTTGCCCGGGGGCGGGCGCGTGACATGGCCGCCGGGCGGACCCTGACCGGGCCGCACCGGGCAGATCTCGCCGCCACCTATGCGGTCAAGGGGATGCCTGCGCGCGACTGCTCCACCGGCGAGCAGAAGGCGCTGCTGATTTCGCTGATCCTCGCCAATGCCGAAGCGCTCGCCGCGGATTCCGGCGCGCCGCCGATCCTGCTGCTGGACGAGGTGGCGGCGCATCTGGATGCCGCGCGCCGGGCGGCGCTTTACGAGCGGATCTGTGCGCTGGGCGCCCAGGCCTTCATGACCGGCACCGGGGCGGAGCTCTTTGCCGGGCTCGGGGAGCGGGCGCAGGTCTTCGAGGTGGTGGAAAGCGCCGGCCTCTCGCAGGTGGTCGAACGCGCCGGACATGGGGTGTGACGGGTGACAAGCCCGGCGAAAGACACTATACCTGACGGACAAACAAGCAGGATCGCGAGCATGGCTGAAAACGCGCAGGACAGTAACCAGTATGGTGCGGAATCCATCAAGGTTCTCAAGGGGTTGGAGGCTGTCAGGAAGCGGCCGGGCATGTATATCGGCGACACCGATGACGGCTCCGGCCTGCACCACATGGTCTATGAGGTGGTGGATAACGGCATTGACGAGGCGCTTGCGGGCCATGCGGATGCGGTCAGCGTCATCATTCATGCCGATTCCAGCGTTTCGGTGATCGACAACGGGCGCGGGATCCCGGTCGATATTCACCCGGAGGAGGGGATTTCCGCCGCCGAGGTGATCATGACCCAGCTTCATGCGGGCGGCAAGTTCGATCAGAACAGCTACAAGGTCTCCGGCGGCCTGCATGGGGTCGGCGTGAGCGTGGTCAATGCGCTCAGCGAGTGGTTGGAGCTCAGCATCTGGCGCGACGGCAAGGAGCATGTGGCGCGCTTCGAGCATGGCGAGACGGTGGAGCCCCTGCGTGTGGTGGGCGATGCCGGCGGGCGCCGGGGCACCGAGGTGCGCTTCATGGCCTCGACCGAGACCTTTTCCAGCCTCGACTACAGCTTCTCCACGCTGGAAAACCGCCTGCGCGAGCTGGCTTTCCTCAATTCCGGCGTGCGGATCCTCCTCGAGGACCGCCGCCCCGCCGAGCCGCTCAGGAGCGAGCTTTACTACGAGGGGGGGGTGCGTGAATTCGTCAGGTATCTCGACCGCCACAAGACCCCGCTTCTGGAAGAGCCGATCTTTTTCACCGGCGAGCGCGACGGGGTCACCGTCGAGGTGGCGATGTGGTGGAATGACAGCTACCACGAGACCGTGCTGCCCTTTACCAACAACATCCCCCAGCGCGATGGCGGCACCCATCTGGCCGGCTTTCGCGGCGCGCTGACGCGCAGCATCAATCTCTATGCCAATTCCTCGGGGCTGGCGAAGAAGGAGAAGGTGAGCTTCACCGGCGACGATGCCCGCGAGGGGCTCACCGCGGTGCTGTCGGTCAAGGTCCCGGATCCGAAATTCTCGTCGCAGACCAAGGACAAGCTGGTGAGCTCCGAGGTGCGCCCGGTGGTCGAGGGACTGATGAACGAGCGGCTGGGCGAGTGGTTCGGCGAGCATCCGCAGGAAGCGAAGATGATCGTCGGCAAGATCCTCGAGGCCGCCCATGCCCGCGAGGCGGCGCGCAAGGCGCGCGAGATGACCCGCAAGAAGAGCGCGCTGGATGTGGCCAACCTGCCCGGCAAGCTCGCCGATTGTCAGGAGAAGGACCCGGAGAAGCGCGAGCTTTTCCTCGTCGAGGGCGACAGCGCCGGGGGCTCGGCCAAGCAGGGGCGCTCGCGCCACAACCAGGCGATCCTGCCCTTGCGCGGCAAGATCCTCAACGTGGAGCGCGCGCGTTTCGACCGGATGCTGTCGAGCCAGGAGATCGGCACCCTGGTCACGGCTTTGGGCACCGGGATCGGGCGCGACGAGTTCGACATTTCGAAGCTCCGATACCACAAAGTCATCATCATGACCGATGCCGATGTGGACGGCGCCCATATCCGCACCCTGCTTCTGACCTTCTTTTTCCGGCAGATGCCGGAACTGATCGAGGGGGGCTATCTCTATATCGCCCAGCCGCCGCTTTACAAGGTGACTCGCGGCAAGTCGGAGGTGTATCTCAAGGATCAGGCCTCGCTCGAGGATTACCTTGTGGCGATGGGGATCGAGGGCGCGGTGCTGCGGCTCGCGGACGGGCAGGAGATCGCCGGGGCGGATCTGGAGCGGGTGGTCTCTGCGGCGAGGGCATTCAGGAAGGTGCTGGAGGCGTTTCCGACCCATTATCCGCGCAACATCCTCGAGCAGGCGGCGCTGGCCGGGGCATTCGATGCGGGCGCGGCGGATCGCGACCTGCAGGCGGTGGCCGACAAGGTGGCGGCGCGGCTCGACATGGTGGCGGCGGAATACGAGCGCGGCTGGCAGGGGCGGATCACCCAGGATCACGGCATTCGGCTGGCGCGGGTGCTGCGCGGGGTCGAGGAGGTGCGCAAGCTCGACGGCGCGGTGCTGCGCTCGGGCGAGGCGCGCCGGCTGGCCAGGGTGGCGCAGGAGACGCGCGAGGTCCATGCCAGCCCCGCGCGCTTCGTGCGCAAGGAGCGCGAGGTGCTGGTGCACGGGCCGAGCGAGCTTCTGGAAGCGGTTCTGGCCGAGGGCGAGCGCGGGCTGACCCTGCAGCGCTACAAGGGCCTTGGCGAGATGAACCCGGACCAGCTGTGGGAGACCACCCTGGACCCGGAGGCGCGCACGCTGTTGCAGGTGAAGGTGGAGGATCTGGCCGAGGCGGATGACATATTCACCAAGCTGATGGGCGATGTGGTGGAGCCGCGCCGGGAATTCATCCAGCAGAATGCGTTGCAGGTGGAGAATCTGGATTTCTAGCAGTTTCGCCGCGCTGACGCGCGGCGATCGGGCGAGGGGCGTTGCCCCTCGCGCTCCCCGGAGTATTTGCCGGAAAGATGAAAGGGGCGGAGATGAGCCTGATGCCGTTTGAGGAGGCCCGGGAGAAGACTCTGGCACGGGTCAGTCCGGTGCGGGAGCGCGAGCGGGTAGCGCTGGGCGCGGCGCCGGGGCGGGTGCTGGCCATGCCGGTGGTGGCGCCGCATGATGTGCCCAATCACGACAATTCGGCCATGGATGGCTATGCGGTGCGCTTTGCCGATCTGCAGGCGGAGGAAGAGGTGCGGCTCAGCCTGGCCGGGGTGGTGGCGGCCGGGGACGGGGCGGGGGCGGTGCTGAAGCCGGGCGAGGCCTTGCGCATCCTGACCGGGGCGCCGGTGCCGGCGGGCTGTGACTGTATCGTGATACAGGAGGTGGTGCGGCTGGAGGGTGACAGCGTGGTGGTGCCGGGCGGGCAGGCGCGGCATCAGCATATTCGCCGGGCCGGGCAGGATATTGCTGCTGGCGAGGAAGTGTTTGGCGCCGGGCGGATTCTGGGGCCGGCGGAGATCGGGATGCTGGCTTCGCTGGGGCTCGAGGAGGTCGAGGTCTTTCGCAAGCTGCGGGTCGGCGTGCTTTCGACCGGCAACGAGGTGTTCGAGCCGGGCCGGGCAATTGCGCCGGGGCAGCTTTATGACAGCAACCGGGCGAGTCTGAAGGCGGCGCTCGCAGCGCTTGGGGTGGAGGTGATCGACCTCGGGATTGCCCGCGACCGGCGCGAGGAGATCGAGGCGGCGTTGCGCCGGGGGGCGGCGGAGGCGGATGCAGTGCTGAGCTCGGGCGGGGTTTCGGTAGGCGATTTCGACCTGGTAAAGGATGTGATCGACGAGCTTGGCGCGATCGACTTCTGGAAGGTGCGGATGAAGCCCGGCAAGCCGCAGGCGCATGGGCGGCTGGGGGATGCGGAGTTTTTCGGTCTGCCGGGTAATCCGGTCTCGGTGCTGGTGACCTATCTGCTGCTGGTGCGCCCGGCGCTGCTGAAGATGATGGGTGCCGATCCCGGCCCGCTCCGGTATCTGCGCCTGCCCTATCGCGGCGAGACGATCCGCAAGAGCCACGACCGGGCCGAATTCATGCGCGGGCGGGTGCGGTATGGCGAAACGGGCGCTCATGTGGAGAGCACCGGGGCGCAGGGTTCGGGCATCCTCAGCTCGATGGCGGCGGCCGATGTGCTGATCCATCTGCCCGAAGAGCCGGTCACGATCCGCGATGGCGACATGGTGGCGGTAATGGAGATCGTCTATTGAGGTCCGTTCGGGCGATGCCGCATTCCTTTCGCCCATGGCGGTGTGGCCGGGCTCGGGCGCGAATCCGTACGATCGGGTCGCGGGGGCTGCGTCCGGACCCTTGCGCCGGCCTTCCGATTGCGCTTTCCTGTTGTGGCAGGATCACGCAGGGGAGGGCCGCGCATGGGACGCAGATTCGTCGATCTTTCGGTTCCGCTGGAGCTTGACGTGCCCAGCGACCCGCCGATCATGGCGCCGGAGATCGAATATATGCGCCACGATCAGACCGCCGAGCAGGTGATGGCCTTTTTCCCGGGGCTCGAGCGCGAGGAACTGCCCGGCGGCGAGGGCTGGGCGATAGAGCGGCTCCGCATCACCACCCATAACGGCACCCATCTGGACGCGCCGTATCACCACCATTCGACCATGAACGGGGGCGAGCGGGCGATCACCATCGACGAAGTGCCGCTGGAATGGTGCATGGCGCCGGGGGTGAAGCTCGACTTCCGCCATTTCGACGACGGCTATATCGTCACCGCCGCCGATGTGGAGGCGGAGCTTGAGCGCATAGGCCACGAGCTTCAGCCGCTCGATATCGTGGTGGTCAACACCTCGGCCGGCGCCGCCTATGGCCAGCCCGATTACCTGGTCAAGGGCTGCGGCATGGGCCGCGAGGCGACCCTTTATCTGCTGGAGCGCGGGGTGCGGGTGACGGGCACCGATGCCTGGAGCTGGGACGCGCCCTTTCCGCTCACCGCGCAGCGATATGCCCGCGACGGCGATGCCTCGATCATCTGGGAGGGCCACCGCGCCTCGATGGAGATCGGCTATTGCCACATGGAGAAGCTCACCAATCTCGACCGACTGCCGGCGACGGGCTTCGAGATTTCGTGTTTTCCCTACAAGATCAGGGGCGCGAGCGCCGGGTTCACCCGCGCTGTCGCCATATTCGAGGAGTAGGCCCATGCGTCTGGGGATGGTCGAGCGCGAAGGGCGCAAGTTCGTGGTCGCGGCGCTGGATGACGAGCGGCTGCTGGATCTGGATACGGCGGCGAAATTCGCCCGCTACGAGACCGATACCTTCACCGACATGCAGAAGGTCATCGAAGAGGCCGATTACGGGCTGGAGCAGGCCGAGTGGCTGATCAGGCGCGCGGAAAGGCGGGCGTTGCTGGGCGTGGACGAGGTGCGCTTCCTGCCGCCGCTGATGCCGGTGCAGTTTCGCGACTGCCTGGTATTCGAGGAGCACCTGAAGGGCAGCTTCGCCGCGGCCGAAAAGCTGACCGGGCAGGCCTTCGAGATCCCGCAGGTCTGGTATGACCAGCCGGTCTATTACAAGGGCAACCGGATGTCCTTTGTCGGCCATGGGGCGGATGTGCAATGGCCGGAATATGCTCAGTTTCTCGATATCGAACTGGAACTGGCGGTGGTGATCGGCCGGAAGGGAAAGGACATTTCGCGCGAGGAAGCGCCCGACTACATCTTCGGCTACACGATCCTGAACGACATTTCGGCGCGCGATGCGCAGATGGTGGAGATGCCCGGCCAGCTCGGCCCGGCCAAGGGCAAGGATTTCGACACCGGCAATATCCTAGGCCCTTTCATCCTGACTGCCGACGAGGTGCCTCATCCGGTCGCCCTGAAGATGGAAGCGCGTGTCAATGGCGAGCGCTGGGGCGGGGGCAATTCCGCCGACATGCACCACGATTTCGCCGATATCATCGCCCATGTCTCCGCCAGCGAAACGATCTGGCCCGGCGAGGTGA
>JALWJU010000182.1 GCA_026997055.1 Paracoccaceae bacterium
GTGCAGCCCGGCGGCCGTTTTCGGCATTCGCGCAAGCCATCCGGGGTTGCGCGCCAGCCATCGCGCGACGGCATCGATCAGGGATGTCTGGAAATTGAAGGCGGGCTTGTAGCCGGGGATCCAGTCCTCGCCGAGCCCCTTCAGCACTGCGCTGATGTTCTGGTGCTTGAACTCGACCGACCCTTCGGAGCGTCCATTCAGTCGCGGCACAAGCGCCCGCCGGTGTTCGGCCTTGCTGTAAGGGCGACCGGCAAGGTCATCGGCCAGCATCGCGAAGTAGTCGGCGACGATCAGGTCGTTTTCTTCATCTGTCCAGGGCGCGTTCGGCATCGGGCCCCAGGCTAGAGATGGATCGCTCTCTTGTCATCATCCACGCACGTTCTTCCATCACGATGGATCGCACCAGAAAGGATAAAGCCATGATCCGGGACATCATCCCCGACATCCACGGTCAGGCGGACAAGCTGACGGGGCTGCTGGGCCGGCTCGGATACCGCGAAACCCGCGGCACGTGGCGCCACCCGGACCCCGGACGCTCGGTCGTGTTTCTGGGCGATTTCATCGATCGGGGGCCGGAGAATGCCCGGGTGCTGCGTATCGTGCGCTCGATGATCGACGCGGGTCATGCGCAGGCGGTAATGGGCAATCACGAGCTGAACGCGATTCATTTCCACAGCCGGCATTCCTCGACCGGCGCGCCGCTGCGCGCGCACAGCGCGAAGAACCTCAAGCAGCATGCGCGCTTTCTGGACGAACACCCCATCGGCAGCTTGGCCGCGCAAGAGGCGATCGACTGGATGAAAAGCCTGCCGCTGTGGCTCGAATTCCCCGGCTTCAGGGCGATCCATGCCTGCTGGGACGGGCGGGCCATGGCAGAGGCCGAGCGCCATCTGACCGATGCGCGCCTGGACGATCAGGCGGTGGAATGGTCGGCGGACCCCGACCACCCGCTTTTCCAAGCGGTCGAGGTGCTAGCCAAGGGGCCCGAGGTTCCGCTGCCGGACGGCACCACATTCACCGACAAGGACGGCCACGTGCGCTCGGAAATCCGCGTCGCCTGGTGGAAGCCGGAGGCGCGCAGTTGGCAGGACATTGCCATCAGCGTACCCGACCCGGAACCGCAGTTGCCCGCCGGCCCCCTGCCCGGGGCGATCGGTTACGAGCCCTATCCTGCGGATGCCAAACCGGTGTTCTTCGGCCATTACTGGCTGACGGGAAAGATCGTGCTTCAGGCGCCCAACGCGCTGTGCCTGGACTATTCGGCCGGCAAGGACGGGCCTCTTGTGGCGTATACTTTCGAGGAAGGGACCACGGACCTCGATCTTCGAAATATCACGATGGGGTGAACTGTCAGTCGCTTGCAGGGGCCTTGCGGCTGTCAGTTTCGCTGTCTGGCCCAATCCTTCACAGCCCTGTTCTCCCCCGCTCCGATCACGCCCAGCGCAACTTCGGCCTCGTCTCCCACATCCGCCACCCCGGGGCTGTCCGCCCGCAATGCCCGGATTGCCTCGATGTTGCGTACCACCTGCGGCGTGCGTGCCAGCGTTCTGGCAAGCGACGCCTGGAACGCCTGCGCCTTCACCTGGTGGCGGGCGCCGAAATAGAAGCTGACGATGGCGCCAAGCAGCCACCACAGCGGCTCGGGGACAAGGGCAAGCCCCTGCATGCGCGAGGCAAACCAGATCGGGTCGACCATGGCCGAGCCGATCAGGAACAGCACGCCCAGCGCCATGGCCGGGCGCGGCAAACGGTTCAGGCCGTCGATCATGCGGTCGAACAGGCCGCGCTGCTGGCTGAACTCGGCGCCGAACTGGTCGAGCGCCGCAGCCCGGTACTCGGCCGTGCGCCGGGCCTCCGCCTCGGCATTCGGGCGGAAGGTCTCGACGGTCTCGCGCATGTCCTTCAGCCCGCCACCGAACAGCCAGCCGAACAATCCCTCGATCAACCCCATGCTTTCACCCTTTCCGCAAACTCGGCCTCGGTCATCCGGTACCTGGGCCGCATGAATTCCTCCGCCCGCCGGATCCAGCCGCCCTTGGTTCCGGCACGGGTGCGGGCAAACTTGCGCAAGCGCGGCTTGCGGTCGGCCAGGTGGAAGTAGTAGTTGCGCCGGGCAATGGCATAAGCATCGACCAGGTATTGCCCGGCCTTGTCAAAGCCACGCCTGGCCGCCTCGGCCGTCTGCGGCCCGATCAGCCCGTCCACCGTCACCGGCTCATCGAACTCCGCCAGCAGGCGCTGCAGGATGCGCACGGCATTGCTGCCCGCATTGACCTGCATGTCGAATACCGAGGGCTGGAGTGGTTCGGGCAGCAGGTCGATGCGGGGGGCACGGAAATACCGCTCCCGGAAGATCCGCACGGCGTCCGAGCGGGTGAGTGCCGTCACGTCCTCGACCGTGATCCGCCCGTCGCCGGTCTTGTCCAGCCCCAGCGCGCGCATGGTGCCGATGGTCACGCCGTATTTCGTGGCGCCGCCCGGGTCTGCCGGATCGTTCACGAAGCCGCCTTCGCGCGCGACGATCTCGCGGGCAATCTCGTCCACCGTCATGTTCATTCTCCAATTCCGAAGATCTTCAGCTTCACCGCCACCCCTGCGATCAGCGCGAGCAGCATGCCGGTGGTGATCAGCCGCACGATGGTCTGCCAGGCGGTGCGCCGCGCCATGCGCAAGGACGCGAGCAGCGTGCGCAGGTCGCGGATGTCGATGGCTGCCTCGGGCCCCTCGAGGCCAACATCGGCCAGCGCCTTTCGCGCCCCCTTTTCGGCGGCACGTGCGAGGATGGCTTCGAAGTCTTCCTCGGGCATGCGGACGAATCCCGCGTCCTTCGACGGTGGGGTCATGGTCATTTCCTTGTGGTGGTTGTTGATCAGGCGGCCGGCGCGGTCGGCAGCAGGTACTGGATCGCGATACGCACATCCCCGCCGGTGAAGTTGCCGCCGTTGGCGGTGAGCACGATCGGCGTCGGTGCATAGAAGGCCTGCGGGCCGATGACCCCGACATTGGTGCTGCCGGCCGCCACGCCCAACGAACCGCCGAACTTGGCAGGTTCGCCGGCGATGCCGCAGTCGTAGCTTGTCGCGCCGGTGACGGCCGTCACCGTACGGGTCGAGACCGCCAGCACGATGGCCCGGTCGGGGATGGTAATGGTCGAGGTGACCGAGGCACCTGACAGGCCGGCGAGCAGCTCTTCGTCCACGTGCAGCCCGATGGACGATCCGCTCGCCCCCTGCGCCACGTTGACGGCCGGGCCACGCACCAGCAGACCCAGCGCCGCATCGAGCGTGAGCCAGGCCCCGCCCGTTCGCACGACCAGCACGCTTTCGTCCTCCACCCACATGCGCCAGCCCTCTTGCGATGCCAACCGAATCCATGCCCCGCCGGTGAACAGCACCACGTCGCTGTCCCAGCCGGCCCAGGCGCCGGTGGCCCCGGTCGCCACGATGTAGCGGTCCCCGTCGGCGGGGCTCGCTGGCGGCGCGGTCAGATCCCGGTCAATCACCTTTAGCTGCACCAGCCCGTCGAGGCGGGCCAGCGCCTCATTGACGGTGACATGCTTCTGGGCCTGGGCGGCGGCAAGCAGCGGCAGGGCGAGATTGGGGGTGGTCATCAGACGGACTCCATAACGGTGAGGGTGGTTGCAAGCGGCACACCGCGGCCCAGCGCGCCGGTCTGGGAAATGTGGACATCGACGCTGGTCACGGGGCTGCCGAAGTCACCGATCTGCATGCTGGCGGTGTACGTGAAGTTGGGTGCGGTCAGCCCGGTGACCGTGCGCAGCACGGTGCCGCCGCTCAGGATCTCCAGTTCATAGCTTTCCGCAGCCTCCGACATCGGCACCTCCGCCAGCACCCAGCTGTCGGCCGAGAGCGCCCGGTCGCGCCGGAGCCAGCGGATGGCGAGATCGCCGTTCGCCTCGCGCCGCATGCGCGCCTGTGCCGGCGCGAAGGGCATGAGCCCGCGCCCCGAGGGCGTGAAGCTGAGTGCCTGCATGATGACGTCCGAGGGCGCGGCAGTACCCGGCCCGATGCGCCAGTTCCAGGGGATGCCGAGATCGGCCTCGGCGATCGACAGTGGCTGAACCGCGGTATCGAGCACCACCACCCGCGCGCCCGTCGGAGCGGGATCACCCATGGCATCTTCCGTGCCCCGCTGCCCGCGCAGCAGGCGGGTGAGGCGGTAGCGCCCGGTCGAGACCAGCTCCGCGTTCCCGAACTGGATGATCTCCCAGGCACCCGGCGCGCTTTCCACGGCCAGCACGTTGGCGCCGTTCAGAAGCTCGGTATCGGTGACGGAGGTCAGCGTGCCCGATGACAGGTCCACCAGCAGCTCGCTGCCCGCATCAAAGCGGTCCACCGGCCCCGCTGGCAGATCGGCCGCCAGAACCCCCATGCGGGCCGGCGCGCCGATGGTGTCGAGCAGCTGGAACCCCGAGTCCGTGGCGCTCCACCAGACAGCCCCTGTGCCGTACCAGGGCTTCGCGAACACCGCCGCGTAAGGGCGATGCGCCGGCACGCTGTCACTGAGCTGCGGCAGGTCCATGAGCGCCACCTCGGCCGGCCCGAAGACGGTGGGGGTGGCCAGCTGCGGCGCGCGACCCTCGCCCGGCGGCAGATCGTAGAGGGCGGCATCGGTGCGGATTGCTTCGGTGGCGCGTACGCCGGTGTCCGCCACACGGGCGATGCGGTAGTCGACCATCCGCCCGTCATGCTCCAGCGCAATCACGTCGCCGGGGTCGAGCGCCAGCCGAGAGGGCGGCAGCCTGGCGGTGAGCGTCTCTCGCCCGACCCAGGCCTCCATCAGGGCGCGGCGGCAGCGCCGGTCGGCTTCCTCGAGCGAGACCGCCAGCGGGAAGGTCTCGGAGGAAACGCGGGCTGCCTGCACGGTGCTGCGGCGCGCCTCCACCGTGGCAGCGTCATACTCCTCGTCGGCCCGCACCAGCTGCCACTTGAGCGCCCGGGGCAGCTCGGTCTCCTGGCCGCGGGTCAGCTCCATGACTTCGGCCTGGCCATTGCCGACCAGCTGGTCCGGCGTGATGGTCATGGCCGGCGCCCGGCCGCGCGTGCGGAACACGATCTTCCCGCCGCTCTCGACGGCATCGAAGCCGAAGTGGCGGGCCAGCACCGCGATCGAGGCGCGGGGGCTTTCAAAGGCGGCCACGGTGAAGCCCGGCACGATGTCGGAAAGCTCGGAGACGTCCACGAGGCTGTCAGCGAGTCCTGCCGCGCGGCAGAGATCGCGCACCAGCGCCCCCAGCGACACCTGCCCGAGGCGTCCGCCCATCCAGTGCCCCAGTCGCCAGTTGGCGGCGTCCGACCAGACATCCGCACGGGCCGGGAAGTCGGGGAATGGTCGCGCATCCCAGGTCCAGAGCGCGGCCTCGCCGGTCTCGATCATCGGCGCGCCATAGATGCTCGAGACCGGGTTCTTCGCCGCATCGCCCCAGTAGCCGAGCGTGGCCTCGATGTAGGCCCGCTGGATGGCCTCGTCCGGCCAGCCTCGCGAGTAATACGGCAGGGCGCTCTCGGACGACTTCGGGTCGTAGAAGACATTGGGCTGGTTGGTGCCGCGATCGACGGCGGGGCAGCCGAACTCGGTGAAGCGGATCGGCTTGCTCTCGGGAACCCAGCCGGTGGTGGACTGGTCCCAGGGCAATACCTCCACCCCGTAGACCACGATGTCCTCGCCCGCGGTGGCCGAGCGCGGCCCGATGCGGAAACCCGCCGAGCCTGACAGTCCCGCCGTCACGTCCATGGTGATCTTCCACAGGCCCGGCGACACTTCTACCAGGCTGGTGGCGTTGATGGTGTGCGCCCCTGCCGCGGTGCCCTCCCAGCCGCCGATGGCACCGAAGAAGGAAGCGTGATCGGTGCCTGCACCCAGCGCGAGGTAGAGGGCGAAGTCTCCCGAGGTGCCGGGAGCGACGTAAGCCGTGATCACCACCCGTTCACCCGCCGACAGCGTCCGATAGCCCGGCGTCGCCCCGTGCCAGGTTGCCCCGTCCGAGGCGATGCGAGCTGGAGAAGTGAAAGGACCGAAGGTGCCGGTGGTGGCTGTGATGGTCACCGTCGACGGGTTGGGGTCGTAGCTGGCCGGATCTGCGGCATTCTCGAAAAAGCCGAAGCGCACGCCGCCCAGGCGATCATGGTGCGCATTCTGCCACCAGCTTCGCATGTCCTTCGGTCGCCAGATCCACGGCTCGTTGTAGAAGCCGTCGGTGATCGGGGTGCGGTTCTGTGC
>JALWJU010000183.1 GCA_026997055.1 Paracoccaceae bacterium
CTCCAGGCGCGTCACCCCGCTGTCGGCCGCCTGCCCCGCAAACGGGTCCAGCGCGAATACCTCCCGCTCCACCGAGGAAAACCAGCCGGATTTCTCCACCTCCACCCGCTCGCTCTCAAGCTCCTCCACCGTCCAGGCCAGTGCCCAGTCCTCGCCCGGCGGGCTTTTCGCCTCTTCCAGCACCGCGCGCAGCGGCCCCGACTGACGGGTAAAGGCATGGCTGTACATCGGGCCCAGGTGGATGCGCTTGAGCCGCTTGGGATGCAGATCGTCGAAATCCCGGTCGAACCCGCTGGCGATGGTCACCGGCTTCAGCCCCGAGGTGCTTTGCGCCAGCAGATGCGCCTGCGCCGCCGGCCAGCGGCGCTCGTCCTTGGGCAGGGCGATGCGGCCGGTATCTTCGAGTTCCATCAGATAGACCGTGGGCACGTTGCGCATGCTGTCATAGACCGCCCAATGCAGCAGATAGCGCCGCCTGAGATAGCGCCCGCGCTTGCCGGAATTGCCCTGCCAGATGGCATCCGGGTGCATCTGCGGCCAGAACAGGTCTCCCTTCAGCAATTCCTCGTAGTAAAGCCGCTGCGAATAGGCGTATTGCAGGCGGGTCGGCACTTTCAGCTCGCCGACGATCTCGCGCACCATGGCCGCCTTCATGTCCTCGCCCGAGGGCATGTTCTTCAGGTGCGCGCGCGCCTGCTGGGCGTCGGCGGCCATCTGCAGAAGCTCCGCATGAACCGGAAAGCCGCTTTCGACCCGGTCAAAGGTAAGCTCCCCCGCCGCCGGCGAGCGCCCGGCCATGTGATACTTGTTGGCCAGCGCCTTGAACGTGTAACCCAGCGCGATGACATATCGCGCCAGCACCTCGACCTCGGCACTGTTCAGCTGTCCCTCGCCCTGCATCTTCGCCGCCACCTGCGCCAGGTGCCCGGTGATGCGCTCGAACTTGGCGAAATAGCGCCGGGTCGCCTGGCTGTCGCTCAGGGCCTGATGGTCGGCGGCCAGGCGCTCGGCGGCCGGGGGGGCGGTTTCAGTCATCGCGCCTCCGCCAGTCGAGCCACCAGATCAGGGCACCGGCCAGCGCCAGCACCGCCAGCCCGGCCCAGAGCACGGGGCCGGCCAGCGCCGCGCCGGGCAGGAAGCTGAACCCGGCCAGGGCGACAAGCGCCAGCAGGAGCAGGGCGGAGAATGCGCTCTTCATTTGCCGTAGAGGTTCCTGTCATGCTTCTCGACGATCTCGGCAAACCTTCTTGCGAAGCGCTCGTCGGCCCTGGCCTTCTGCTCCAGCACCTTGCGGGCAAAGACCATGCTGTCTTCATGCGCCTCCATCATCTCGGCCATGCGCGTATTGGTGGCCGCGCCGATCGCGGCCATGGCGCTCTGGGCCTCCTTGTCGGTCTCGACGCCGATCTCGTTGATCCGGTGGGCCACGTCCTGCTGCTGGGCGGTCTTGAGCGACTTGGACAGCGCATCATAGAGCACCACGCGCTGCCTGGTGTCGGTCTGCAGCTTGTTGATCAGCACCATCTGGGTCGCGGCCTGATTCTGCAGGGAGTCGATCCAGGTCTTGCCCTGCTCGATATAGCGCTCGAGGGTCTGGCTCTTGGCGAGCTTCACCTGCTCCTCCTGCACCATCTCGTTATAGCGATTGTTGAGCGCCGCCAGTTCGCTTTCGAGCCTGGTGCGCTGGGCGGCGTCCTGCTCCATCGAGATCCTGTTTTCGAGTTCGATGATCTTCGGGTCCATCGCCTCGATATCGGCGCGCAGCTGCTCGAGCGCGCCCACCACCGCCTCGCGCTCGTCCAGTGTTTCGGTCAGATTCTTCTCCACCCGCTCCTTCTGGGTATTGAGCAGGTCGAGCTGGCCCTGCAGCAGGTTCACGATGATGTCGGACTTGGCGATCAGATCCTGCAGCTTGTCGTCGATGCTGGCCGTGCGCATCCGCTCCTGGCGCATGCTCTCGGCCTTGGCGGGGGCGAAGATGCCGACGAATTTCTCCCAGCCGGTCTTGTTGCGCATTTCGTCGAAGTCGCGGGAAAATCCGGCGGTGACCTCATCGAGGCCCATGATCAGGTCGGCGATATTGGCATTCATGGCCTCGGCATGGGCGTGCACATCCTCGAGAGTGGCGTTTTCGATGTCGATCGACACGTCGGTGCCCGCCGCCATCTTCTCGCGTGCCGCCTCGATGCGGCTGGTCAGTTCGGAAATCTTCGCCTGCGCGGCTTCCACCTGCTCCCTGCTCTTGCGTATCTGCGCGTCGAAATCGGCCATGAGCCCTCCCGGTATGTTAATCACATAAACATCCATCTAGGTCGAGCTTAGCGCGATTTGAAGACCCTTCCCAGCGGGTTTTGCCGGCGGGCTCCGGTTTTCGCGGGAAAATCGCGACATATTCGTCTATCGCAATATTTCTACTTGCCGCCGCCCGGCCACCCTTGGCATTATGTCGCGAACCTGATCGCATGGGGAGAAAGGATATGGAAACCATCGCCCTGACCACGGAAATGATCGCCGTGCTCTGCGTGCTGGGATTCACCATGTTCCTGTTCATCAGCGAGGTGGTCCGGGTGGACCTGGCCGCGCTCTCGGTGATGGTATTGCTGGGCGGTCTCAGCTACCTGCCGGGGCTGGAGAACCTCGCCGATATCGGCCACCTGTTCGACGGCTTCAGCTCCAATGCCGTGATCTCCATCATCGCGGTGATGATCATCGGTGCGGGGCTGGACAAGACCGGGCTGATGAACAAGGTCGCCGCCGTCATCCTCAAATACGGCGGCTCCACCGAGGCGCGCA
This sequence comes from Paracoccaceae bacterium, assembly GCA_026997055.1. Lineage (GTDB taxonomy): Bacteria > Pseudomonadota > Alphaproteobacteria > Rhodobacterales > Rhodobacteraceae > JAAEUB01. The sequence continues at coordinate 2,794 of JALWJU010000183.1, forward strand.
TCATCCCGATCATCTCCGGCACGGTGGGCTTCATCTCCTCCTTCATGCAGAATGTCGGCGCCGCGGCGCTGTTTCTGCCGGTGGTCAGCCGCATCTCGGCGCGCACCGACCTGCCGCTTTCGCGCCTGCTTATGCCCATGGGATTTACCGCCATACTCGGCGGTACCATGACCATGGTCGGCTCCTCGCCGATGATCCTGCTCAACGACCTGCTCGTTACCGCCAATGCCGACCTGCCGCCGGAGGCGCAGATGCAGCCTTTCGATCTGTTCGCCCCGCTCCCGGTGGGGCTTGCGCTGATCGTTTCGGGCATCCTCTACTTCGTGCTGTTCGGCCGCTGGGTGCTGCCACGGACCGCGAAGGGCGAGGAAGCCACCGCCGGCCAGAGCATGGCCGATTATCTCAAGCGCACCTACGGGCTCAAGGCCGACCTGGTCGAGGTGCTGGTGCCCGAGGGCAATATCCTCGTCGGCCAGACCATCGGCGACATGATGGATGCCCACCACATGTATATCATCGGTACCGAATACCGCGGCATGAAGGTCATCGCCCCGCGCATCGACACCGAGATCCAGCCGCCCTGCCGCCTGGCCATCCTCGGCCGCAAGAAGGTGATCCAGGAGATCTGCGACATCTACGGGCTGGAAGTGCTGCCCGAGCTCGACCACTTCGCCGAGGATTTCGCTCCGACCAAGGCCGGGGTGGCCGAGATCGTCATCACGCCGGGCTCCTCCATCATCGGCAAGACCGCTCAGGAGCTGCAGTTCCGCCGCTCCTACGGGATGAGCCTGCTGGCCATTCACCGGGGCGAGGCCACGATGAGCCTGGTCGAAGACGGCGACCAGGAAGCGACCCGCATCGTCCAGGTGCCGTTTCAGGCCGGCGATACGCTGGTGGTCTATACGCCCTGGGAGCAGCTTTCGCGGATGAAGAAGATCAAGGACTTCGTCATCGTCACCGCCGATTTCCCCGAAGAGGAGCTGCGCCCGCACAAGGTGCAGTGGGCGCTCCTCTTCTTTGCCGTCGCGCTGGGGCTGGTGCTGTTTACCGACGTGCGCCTGTCGCTGGCGCTGCTGGTGGGTGCGGTAGGGATGATCCTGAGCCGGGTGCTTTCCATGGACGAAGCCTATCGCGCCGTGGGCTGGAATACGGTCTTCCTGCTCGCCAGTCTGATCCCGCTGGGGGTGGCGGTGCAGGATACCGGCACGGCGGCCTGGATCGCGCATCAGGTAATCACCCTGCTCGACGGCTGGCCGATCTGGGCGCTTCAGGCAGGCGTCGCCCTGCTGGCCACCGGCTTCACCCTGGTCATGTCCAATGTCGGCGCTACCGTGCTGCTGGTACCGCTGGCGGTCTCCATCGCGGTTGCCGCCGGGGGCGATCCGGCCATCTTCGCCCTGACCGTGGCCATCTCCACCTCCAACAGCTTCATCATCCCCACCCACCAGGTCAATGCGCTGATCATGGGCCCGGCGGGCTACAAGGTCGCCGATTTTCTGCGCTCGGGCGGGATCATGACGGTGATCTTCCTGGTGGTCAGTCAGGGGGTCATGGCGCTGGTTTACTGAAGCGCCCGGGCGACCGAGCCTGCGGGCGCAGGCGGCGCGGGCCATGGCCTCTTCGAGCGCGGGCCGGTTCAAGCGCGGGCCGGGGCTTGCCATTTGCCGGCGGGTGGCCGAGCCTCCCGAGAGGCGAATCGATATCCGCTCCAGCCGGGCAGGGCAGTCTCTTCGCGGCATCTGCCGGGCGCGCCGCCCGCCGCGGAGCGGGCCGCGGCAGGGGCGCGGCGGGGACGGGGACAAGGCAGGCGTGGTGTCGCGATGAAGGCGGACGGGCAGAAGATCCTCTGGAGCGGCACCTCCGGCAGCAGCCCGGCAGCGCCGCCCCTGTCGGGCGAGGCCGGGGCCGATCTGGCCGTGATCGGCGGCGGCTTCACCGGCCTGTCGGCGGCGCTGTGGGCGGCGAAGGCGGGGGCGAAGGTGGCGCTGGTCGAAGCCGAAACCCTGGCCCATGGCGGCTCCGGGCGCAATGTCGGGCTGGTCAATGCCGGGCTCTGGACGCCCCCCGAAGAGATCGTCGCGCGGCTGGGTGCCGAGGCGGGCGGGCGGCTCAATGCGCTGCTGGCCGGGGCCCCGGCGCGGGTCTTTGATCTGATCGAAACCCATGGCATCGACTGCGAGGCGAGGCGGCGCGGCACGCTGCACTGCGCCCATGCGCCGGCGGGGATGCGCGAGCTTGCCGAGCGCCACCGCCAGCTTGCCGCCGCCGGCGCGCCGGTGCGCCTGCTGGAGGCGGCAGAGGCCCGGGCGCGGGTGGGGACGGAGCGCATCCACGGCGCCCTGCTGGATGCGCGCGCCGGGACCATCCAGCCCCACGCCTATGCGCTGGGCCTTGCCCGGGCGGCGCAGGGGCTGGGGGCGCGGATCTTCGAACACAGCCCCGCGCGCGCCCTGCGCCGTGAGGGCGGAGCGTGGGTGGTCGAGACCCCCGGCGGCCGGCTCCGCGCCCGCGCCCTGCTGCTGGCGATGGGTGCCTACATGCAGGGCGATATCGCCCCGGTGCGCCAGGATTTCGTGCCGGTCCACTTCGCCCAGATCGCCACCGCGCCGCTGCCGCCGGAAATGCGCGCTGAGATCCTGCCCGGGGGCGAAGGCTGCTGGGATACGGCGCTGGTCATGTCCTCCTTCAGGCTCGACCGGGCCGGGCGGCTGATCGTCGGGGGCATCGGTCGGCTGGATCACCCGGCCGGGCGCATCCATGCAAGCTGGGCGCGGCGCAAACTGGCGGAACTCTTCCCGCAAGCTGCGGATATTCCTGTAGAATACCAGTGGCACGGGCGCATCGCCATGACTGCCGATCACCTGCCCAAGCTGGTGCGGATCGGCCCCGACGCGCTCTCCTGCCTCGGCTATTCCGGGCGCGGGATCGGCCCCGGCACGGTGTTTGGCGAGGCGGCGGCACGGGCGCTTCTGTCGGGCGACACGGGGGGGCTGCCGCTGGCGCCGGTCGCCGAACATCGCGAGGGGCTGGTGCGGCTCAGGCAGGCATTCTACGAAGCTGGCGCGCTGCTTGCCCACCTTGCCGGGGCACGTCAGACATGACCGTAATCCTCGCGCAGGGGGGGCTTTTCGTCGCCTCCGGCGGCGCGGGCGTAAGCATGGCCGGACTGCACCGCGGCGGCGATCAGGCCGGGGGCGAGGCAGTCGCCGATCCGGCTGACGGAGCGGATGCCCGCTTCCTCCCACTCGCCCCGGCGCGCCTGAAGCGCCTGCCAGAGCCCGTCCTCCGGCAGGCGCGCGGTGACCGGCACCAGCGTGGCGCAGGCGATCTCCTCGCGCCGGCCCGAATAGGTGCAGGCGAGGGTCAGGCTGGCTTCGGCCATGTCGGCAAGCTCCCGTGACAGGTAGAGCGGCACCCCAAGCTCGATCAGCCGCTTCTGGATGCG
>JALWJU010000184.1 GCA_026997055.1 Paracoccaceae bacterium
TTGCGGCACGCACCGATTGCATCTTCTGATCCGATATGGGCTATACCTGTCACGGGAATGGCCCATATCGTCATCAATCCGGGAGCGCGCGCATGAAACAACACCCGTTTTCCAAATTCGTCGCCATTCTTGGCCGCGGCAAGACCAAGCAGCGCCACCTGACGCTGGAGGAAAGCCGCGAGGCGATGGAGATGCTCTTGCGCGGCGAGGCCGAGCGCGAGCAGATCGGCGCTTTTCTCATGCTGCTGCGCCTCAAGGAGGAAGCGCCCGAGGAGATCGCCGGCTTTGCCATCGGCACCCGGGCGACCTTCAGACGCCCCGCCGACCTACCAAAGGTGGATCTCGACTGGTCCTCCTATGCCGGCAAGCGGGTGCAGCTGCCATGGTATATCCTCAGTGCGCTGGCGCTGGTGGGGGCGGGCTACAGGGTGCTGATGCACGGCACCGAAGGCCACACGCCGGGGCGCGTCTATACCCGTGAAGTGCTCGAAAGCCTCGGCGTGCCGATCGCGGGCAGCTTCGAGACCGCCGCCGGGCATATCCGCGCCACGGGCTTCGCCTACATGCCGCTGGAAGTACTGAGCCCGCCGCTCAAGCACATGATCAACCTGCGCCCGATTCTCGGTCTGCGCAGCCCGGTGCACAGCTTCACCCGGATGCTGAACCCTTTTGACGCGCCGGCGGTGATGGTGGGGATCTTCCATCGAGGATTCATGGACATCCATGCCGGTGCTGCGCGGATCATGGAGATGGAGAGCTTCTCGGTGTTTCGCGGCGATGGCGGCGAGGCCGAGCGCCGGCCCAACAAGCCCACCCAGGTCTGGAACAGCCACGGTGCCGCCGAGCCCGTCGTCGAGACCTGGCCGACCCTTCTCGAGGGCCACGCGCCCAGAGATGAAGAGATGGACATCTCCCGCCTCGCCCGCGTCTGGGCCGGAGAGGCGGACGAATATGGCGAAGCGGCCGTAACCGGCTCCATGGCCATCGCGCTCAGGACCATGGGCAAGGCCGACAGCATGGAAGAAGCCGATGCGAAGGCACGCGAGATATGGGCCGCACGCGACCGCGGCCGCATTCCGGCCAGCGCCTGATGCAGGCGCCGCGCTTCCTAATATCCGCCGCGCATAAAAGCTCCGGCAAGACGGTGATCGCCACCGGGCTGGCGGCGGCCCTTGCCGCGCGAGGTGTGGCGCTGGGGACGTTCAAGAAGGGGCCGGACTACATAGACCCGATGTGGCTCTCCGCCGCCTCGGGGCAGGCATGTTACAATCTCGACTTCAACACCATGGCGGGCGACGAACTCGCTGCGTTCTTCGCCTCGCGCGCCTCGAGCGAGCTGAACCTGATCGAGGCAAACAAGGGCCTCTATGACGGCATGGCGCTGGACGGGAGCGACTCGAATGCCGCTCTTGCGCGGCTCCTGTCCCTGCCCGTGGTGCTGGTGATAGATTGCAACGGCATGACCCGTGGCATCGCCCCCCTGCTGGCGGGCTATCAGGCCTTTGACCCTCAGGTGCATATCGCCGGAGTGATCCTGAACAAGGTCGGCGGTCCGCGCCACGAAGAGAAGCTGCGCGCGGCGGTGGCCGAATACACCGACATCCCGGTAATCGGCGCCGTCTATCGTAACCCGGCGCTGGAGATCGGCGAGCGGCATCTGGGCCTGACCACGCCCGCCGAAAGCGGCGAACTGGCGGCGCGGATCGCCCGGATCGGCGAGATCGTTGGCGCGTCAGTGGATCTCGACGTGCTGCGGGCCATCGCCGCCAGTGCCCCGCCGCTTGCCCCGCCGCCTGCCGCTCCCGCAGTCCCCGCGCCGGACCTGCGCATTGCCATCGCCCGCGACCGGGCCTTCGGCTTCTACTATCCGGACGACCTCGAAGCCTTTGCCGCCGCCGGGGCCGAGCTTGTACCGTTCAGCACATTCACCGACCCGGCCCTGCCGCCGGATATCGACGGGCTGTTCATCGGCGGCGGTTTCCCGGAGATGTTCATCCCGGAACTTGAGGCCAACAGCGCCCTGCGCGCCGATATCCGCGCGCGGATCGAGAGTGGCCTGCCCGCTTATGCGGAATGCGGCGGGCTCATGTATCTGTGCCGCTCGATCCGCCATGGCGATATGGTGGGCGATATGGTCGGGGTGATCGAGGCCGATGCGGTGATGCATCCACGCCCGCAGGGCAGGGGCTATGCGGGTTTTTGTGATTTGCCCGCGCATCCCTGGGGCACGGGCTCGGCGCAGAAGGCGCATGAATTCCACTATGCCCGGCTGGAAAATACCGCCCCCGGCCTGACTTTCGCCCGCAAGATCACCCGTGGTCACGGGATCGACGGCGCCCATGACGGGGTGCTGGTCCACAATGCGCTCGCTGGCTTCATCCACCTGCGCAGCAGCAGCAGGCTGCCCTGGGTCAGCGATTTCGTCGCTTTCCTGCGCCGTTGCAAGGCCACCGCCTGATCCGGCACGAAAAGGGCACGAAAAAGCCCCGCTGCGAGAGCGGGGCTGTTCGTCACTCAGGCAAGAGACCTCAGGTCTTCTTGATCTCGAACGTATAGACGTCGCCCGCGGTTTCGGACTTCAGCAGTTCGTTGCCGGTCTGGTTGCAGAATGCGGCGAAGTCGGCCACCGAGCCGGGATCGGTCGAGAGCACTTCGAGCACCTGACCAGCCTGCATCCCCTTCAGGGCCTTCTTGGCTTTGAGGATCGGCAGCGGGCAGTTCAGCCCCTTTGCGTCGAGAGTTTGGTCGGCCATATGTGTGTTACCTTCTGTTGGTCGGGGTTAGATGAAAAGGTTGATATCGGATTCGAGCGCACCTTCCATGTAGGTCGCCGCGCCACCGAGCGTGATTCCGTCGATCAGGTCTTTCTGATCCATTTCGAACAGATCCAGCGTCATCTGGCAGGCGACCATCTTGATATCGCTCTCGATGGCGGCCTCGCGCAGATCGGGGATCGATGCCACGCCCTTTTTCTTGATGAGATTCTTCATCATAGTGGTGGCCATGCGGTCCACGCCGGGGATGGTCGAGACGATGTTCGGCATCTTCATGTGCATGCCCATCATCGGCATTTCCATGGCCGGATTGCCGAGGGTCGAGATCTTGAGGTCCAGGTCCTTCTTCAGCAACTGCAGGCCGTAGAAGGTGAAGAACATGGTCACTTCCACATCCATCGCTGCCGCTGTGGTGCCGAGGATGAAGGGAGGGTAGGCCCAGTCCAGCGTGCCCTTGGTGATGATGATCGACATTTTCTTCGTGTTATCCGCTGAATCGAGCACGATTCTTCCTCCCGTTCCGCTGTGCCAGACATTTATTTGACTATTGTGATTTTTAAATACAAAATGCGTGACGTCAAGTAGAGACTGGAACACGGGTTGTTGACTGCGCGGGGATACCTGGCCGGGCCGACAAGAAGCTGAAAACATGGGGGTTTTCCTGAAAAATGGAAATGACGCATGACGAAATGAGCGAAACGGCCGAGAAGGCCAGCGAGCTTTTGCGGGTGCTTTCGAATCAGAAAAGGCTGCTGATTCTGTGCAAATTGGGAGAGGGCGAGCACTCGGTTCATCAATTGCAGGAAGCGACCGGGCTGGGCCAGTCAACCGTAAGCCAGCAGCTGGCCAAGCTGCGCGGCGAGCGCCTGGTAAAGGCGCGGCGCGAGGCGCAGTCGGTCTATTATTCGCTTTCATCCAGAGAAGTGGAAGCGCTTATCGAAACCCTCTACGGTCTCTACTGCCCCCGCAAATGCAGCGATAACGAAGAGAACTGACCCACCCTCTGCCGGAGTTCGCGGCCCGCCTCGGACGGGTGCGGGCGATGGCGCGCCTTCACGCATGAAATCTGAGAATCACGGTGTAAAGCATGACAAGACCTGAAAACATCCAGATCGACACATCCCCGCCCGTTTCCGACGAGATCCGCAAGACGACCTGCTACATGTGCGCCTGCCGCTGCGGCATCAATGTGCATCTGAAGGGGGGCGAGGTGGTCTATATCGAGGGCAACCGCGACCATCCGGTGAACCAGGGCGTGCTCTGCGGCAAGGGCTCTTCGGGGATCATGCAGCACCTGGCGCCCTCGCGGCTGAAGAACCCGATGAAGCGGGTAGGCGAGCGCGGCTCGGGCGAGTTCGAGGAGATCAGTTGGGACGAGGCGCTCGACATCGCCGTGAGCTGGCTGAAGCCCATTCGCGAGAGCGATCCGAAGAAGCTCGCCTTCTTCACCGGGCGCGATCAGAGCCAGAGCTTCACCGGCTGGTGGGCGCAGAATTTCGGCACCCCCAATTATGCCGCTCATGGCGGCTTCTGCTCGGTCAACATGGCCGCGGGGGGCATCTACACGATGGGCGGGGCATTCTGGGAATTCGGCCAGCCGGATTGGGACCGCACGAAGCTCTTCGTGCTGTTCGGCGTGGCCGAGGACCATGACAGCAACCCGATCAAGATCGGCATCGGCAAGGTCAAGGCCAATGGCGGCCGGGTCGTGGGGGTGAACCCGATCCGCTCGGGCTACAATGCCGTGGCCGATGACTGGTACGGGATCACCCCTGGCACCGACGGGCTGTTCATCCTCGCGCTGGTGCATGAGCTGATGCGCGCGGGCAAGATCGACGTGGAATATCTGGCCCGCTACACCAATGCCGGCTTCCTCGTCAACGAAGACCCCGAGAGCGAGGAGCGCGGCCTGTTCCTGCGTGATGAGGACGGCACCCCGCAGGTGATCGACCGCGCCACCGGCAAGCTCGCGCCTTACGACAAGAAGGGCGTGATGCCCGACCTTGCCGCCAGCCATACGGTCAATGGTGTGACCCACCGCACCGTCATGCAGCTTATGGCCGAGCGCTACATGGCCGACGAATACTCCCCCGACGCCGTGGCCGAGCGCTGCGGGATCAGCGCCGAGCGCATTCGCGCGCTGGCCGCCGAGATGGCGCGGGTGGCGTTTGAAGAAGAGATCGTGATCGAGCAGCCCTGGACCGACTGGAAGGGCCAGAAGCACGAGCGCATGATCGGCCGTCCGGTCTCGATGCACGCGATGCGCGGGATCAGCGCACATTCCAACGGCTTCCAGACCGCCCGCGCCCTGCACCTGCTGCAGATCATGCTGGGCAGCGTCGAGGTGCCCGGTGGCTTCCGCTTCAAGCCGCCATACCCCAAGCCGCCCGAGGCGCATCCCAAGCCCCATGCGGGCGCCCGGCCCGGCAAGCCGCTCGACGGTCCGCATCTGGGTTATCCGCTCGGCCCCGAGCACCTGCTGATCAACGAGGACGGTACGGCGAAACGCATCGACAAGGCCTTTACCTGGGAGAACCCGCTATCGGCCCACGGCCTCATGCACATGGTCATTTCCAATGCCCATGCGGGCGATCCCTACAAGATCGACACCCTGTTCATGTTCATGGCCAACATGGCCTGGAATTCGACCATGAACACCTCGAAAACCATGGAGATGCTCACCGACAAGGACGAGAACGGCGAATATGTCATCCCCCACATCATCTATGCCGACAGCTATTCGTCGGAGATGGTGGCCTATGCCGACCTGATCCTGCCCGACACCACCTATCTGGAGCGTCACGACTGCATCTCGCTCCTGGACCGGCCGATCTGCGAGGCCGAGGCGGCGGCGGATGCGATCCGCTGGCCGGTGGTCGAGCCCGACCGCAACGTGCGCGGCTTTCAGACCGTGCTGATCCAGCTTGGCGTGAAGCTGGGCCTGCCGGGAATGGTCGATGACGAGGGCAAGGCGATCTACGAGGATTATGCCGATTACATCGTCAACCACCAGCGCCGCCCCGGTGTCGGCCCGCTGGCGGGCTGGCGCGGCAAGGATGGCGAGAGTCACGGGCGCGGCGAGCCGAACCCGGACCAGCTTCAGCGCTATATCGACAATGGCGGCTTCTGGATCGGCCATATCCCGGAGGAGGCGCAGTTCTACAAGCCGTGGAATCAGGCCTATCAGGACTGGGCGGTGGAGATCGGCCTGGTCGATGCGCCGGCGCCCTATGTGTTCAACCTCTACTCCGAACCCCTGCGCAAGATGCAGGCTGCGGCCGAGGGGATCGGCGACATCCAGCCGCCCGAGCATCTGCGTGCCCGCATCCGGCGTACCATGGACCCGATGCCGGTCTGGTACGAGCCGTTTGAGGACGAAAATGTGGATGTGAACGAATTCCCCATCCACGCCCTGACCCAGCGGC
>JALWJU010000185.1 GCA_026997055.1 Paracoccaceae bacterium
GCCAAGAAAAGCGGGCAATCTTCCCCGCTTACCCTTCTGCCGGCTGGCCGAACAGGGTGATGGCGGCGGCGAGCAGGCACATCAGGGCGAAGAAGGCGGCATGGGCGCGCTGGCCCCTTGCGCGGGCCTCCAGCGTGGCGATGGCGTTTTGCAGCGCGTAATAGGCGGCAAAGGCGCGGCTGGCCCAGGCGATGATCTCGAAGATATCCGCGCTCCAGGTCAGCGCCAGGCCGGCGGCGACCAGCAGCAGATAGCTGTGCCGGGGCTTCAGACGGTGGCCGGTCAGTTCGTCGCCCAGCCCGCCGGCGCCCCCGGTATCCGCCACGGCGGCCGAGAACTGCGCCGCCAGCGCGGCGATGACCAGCATCACCGGCAGGACCGGCGCCACTTGCGCCATCAGGTCGATGATTGCGGTTTCGCTGATCGGCAAGCTGAGCGCGGCAAAGGAATATGCCAGCAGGACGGTATAGGTGAGATAGATGAGGGTCGAGAAGATCTGCGCCCAGCGCATCGAGCGGATGCGCTCCTGCGGTGTGTATTCCTCGCCCAGGTAGCGCGAGGTCTCGAAGCCCTGCACCGTGACCAGCAGGCCGAAGCCGAGCGTGAGCGCGTGCCAGCCGGTTTCGTGGGCAGGCAGGAAGAGCAGCGCCGAAGCCTGCGCCTTTTGGGCGAAATAGGCCGCAAGCCCCACCAGCAGCCCGGCGATGATGGCAAGCTTCAGCGAGACCGACAGGTACTCCATCCGCTCCAGAGAGCGAAAGCCCCAGCGCCAGCCCACCAGCAGGATCACGACAAAGACGGCGCTGGTCAGCAGCGGTGCCGCCTGGGCGCTGTCGGGCCAGATCAGGCGGGTGCCGAAGGCGCCGAACAGGTTGAGGTAGTAAGCGACCGAGATCACATAGGCAAAGCCCAGCACCACTTCGCTCATGCGGTCGAGGCGGGCGACCAGGGGCGTGGCTGCGGTGTGGGCGCGCACGGCGATGGAATAGCGGATCGCCGCGCCAAAGGCCCAGGCCACGGCGCAGAGCGCGGCCATGACCAGCGGGGCGAACCTGCCGTAGGATGCCTGCAGGAGCGGACCCAGGATCAGGAAGCCCGAGCCGATGATCGAGGCCAGCGGCGTCACCATTGCCCGCCAGGTGCGCGAGCGGAGCAGGGCGGGCAGCCACATCAGGCCGAAGGCGAGAGCGGTCACGGCGAGAATGGCGCTGTTCATGGGGCGAGCCTCGCATAAAGGGGCCTGGGCGACAAAGCAAAACGCCGCGCGGGTGGTGTCCCGGCGCGGCGTCTCGTCAGCACAGGAGCGCGGCTCAGAAGCCCAGCCCCTCGTATTTCTTCTTGAATTTCGACACGCGCCCGCCGGTATCCACCAGGCGGGTGCCGCCGCCGGTCCAGGCCGGGTGCACCGAGGGGTCGATATCGAGCGCCAGCGTGTCGCCCTCGCTTCCCCAGGTCGATTTCATCTTCAGCATGGTGCCGTCGGTCAGCTTGACCTCGATCATGTGATAGTCGGGGTGCAGGTCCTTTTTCATGGCCGCGCTCCTCAGGATTTCTTCGGTTTGTAATGGGTGTCTTCGGCGATCCGGGCGGATTTGCCCCGGCGCGAGCGCAGGTAGTAGAGCTTCGAGCGGCGCACGCGGCCGCGGCGCACCACGGTGATCGATTCGATATTGGTGGAATAGAGCGGAAACACCCGCTCGACGCCTTCGCCGAAGCTGATCTTGCGCACGGTGAAGCTGCCGGCGATGCCGTTGCCATTCTTGCGCGAGATGCAGACGCCCTCGTAATTCTGCACCCGGGTGCGGTTGCCCTCGGTGACCTTGTAGCCGACGCGGATCGTGTCGCCGGCCTTGAAGTCGGGAATGTCCTTGCCGAGCGCCTTGATCTGCTCGGCTTCCAGTTCTGCGATCAGGTCCATCTGTCTGTCGCTCCTATTCTGCTTGCGGTTGGCCCGCGTTGTGGTGTCGGCCAAGAGCTCCGCGCCATCATCGGGTCCGCATATGCGCCCGCGGGAGGTAGTCCGTCGTTTCTTTGCTCTGCCCTGCTGAGTGGAGCGCGGAGGGACGCGCATGCGGGGCAGGTCCGGGCGACTCGCAGGAGTCCCGGACGGGCGGGGTATAGGGGCTTGCGCGCCGCAAGGCAAGGGCCTTGGCCGCCCTGGGGCGGTCCTGGCCCGGATGCGGGCGTGGAGCGAGGCCGGGCGGGGACGGGAGGTCGGGGCGGTGAATTTGGACAAATTGGCGCAGAATGCGTATAATACAGCCCGTCATGTCAGTGAAACGATATTTGAGGAGACTTTTCCATGTTATTCTCAGCAAGCATTTTCGGTGGAAATTCCCGGCTTGTATCGGGCCTGCCCCGGAGGCTCCCCCGCCTCGCGGGATGCCTGGCGCTGCTGGGCTGGTGGGCTGCCGCAGGCCCGGCCCTGGCCTATGAGACCACGACCAGGGGGGCTGCGAATATCCATGCAGAGCCGCGAAACGGGGCAGAGGTGGTGGATGTGCTGAGACCGGGCGAGGCGGTGGAGGTGCTGCGCTGCCGGCTTTTCTGGTGCCAGATCAGCCATTCCGGCCCGGACGGATGGGTGAAGCGGCGGGTGCTGAGCTCCACGGATGGAGGCGGCGGCGGTGGCCAGGAAATACGCGGAGAAGGCGGCGGCGGCGGCGGTGCCGGCGGTGCCGGCAATGCGGGCGGGATCGGAACCGCGGCCTCGGGGCGGATGATCTGGACATTGCTCACCTCCCTTTTCGCCGATTAGGCAATCGCGCGGTGCCATGGTCGGGAGGCATGCATGGACCATCCGGTCGATATCTTCTGGTTGCACCTGATACGCATTGCCACCAGCGACAACGTGATGATGACGCTCATCGCGGTTCCGGTGCTGTTCGGCTTCGAGCGGTATTTCGCCGCGCGCAGGGTTTCGGCCCGCCACTATCGCTTCGGGGCGCTGTTCTTTGCGGTGAATGCGCTGCTGCTGGGGCTGCTGGCCCCGGTCATCAACTTCTGGACCGCCGCCGGGGTCCGGGCGCTGGGCTACGGGCTGGTGGACCTCAGCGCCCTGGGATTCGGCGGAATCGGAGGGGCGCTGACGGCGCTGCTGATCTCGACCTTCGTCCTCGATTTCTTCTACTACTGGTTTCACCGCTGCCTGCACCGCAGCCCGATCCTCTGGCAGACGCATCTGCTGCATCATTCCGACGAGAACATGAACATGTTCACCGCTCAGCGGGGGCATGTGTTCGAAGGGCTGCTGGCGCCGTTTTTCATAACCCTGCCAATGGCTTTTCTGTTCCGGCTACCGCCGCTGGAGATCGCCATCCTCTCCCTGGTGCCGCAGATCTACCAATTCCTCGTCCACGCCAATATCCGGCTCGGATACGGGCCGCTCTGGTGGCTGATCGTCAGCCCCGATTATCACCGTATCCACCATTCGCGCGAGGCGCGCCACCGCGACAGGAACTTCACCAACTGGTTCCCGATCTGGGACATCCTGTTCGGCACGCTCTATCGACCGGCCCCGGGAGAGCGGCCGGCGACCGGGGTGGAAGGGGTCGAGGTCAGGACCATCCGGGACGCTTACATGCTGCCGATCAGAGGCTGGCGGGAGATGCTGCGGGGGCGCGGGGGGCGGGAGCGGGCCGAGGGCAGGTCCTGAGCCGGAAGGGAAATGCGGCAGATTTCATGCCTGCTGCGGGGGTATTCGGCGAGTGTGAAGGGGGCTGCGTCCCGCCCCGATCGTCCCGATGCGGGATGGAGGGATCATTCCTTCTGCTGCCTTTCGGCCTCCAGATAGGCTTGCCACAGGTCCGGGCGGCGCTTGCGGGTCAGCTCTTCGCGCATCCTGCGCCGCCACCTGGCGATTTCGCCGTGGTGGCCGGAGGTGAGGATTGCGGGGATGGAGCGGCCCCGCCAGGTGGCGGGTCTGGTGTATTGGGGGTGTTCGAGCAGGCCGTCGGAGAAGCTTTCCTCTTCGGTAGAGGCCTGATTTCCCAGCACATTCGGAAGCAGGCGAACGGTGGCGTCGATCAGGGCCTGGGCGGCGATTTCGCCGCCGGTGAGGATGAAATCGCCGATAGAGACCTCTTCGATGGCATATTCCTCCAGCACCCGCTCGTCCACGCCCTCGAACCGGCCGCAGAGCAGGGTGACGCCCTCGGCGCGGGCCAGGCGGCGGGCGTCACGCTGGGTGAAGGGGCGCCCGCGCGGGCTCATATAGATCACCGGCCAGTCGGCGCCGGGACGGATGCCCTCGGCGGCGGCGTCGAGCGCACGGCCCAGCACATCGGCGCGCAGCACCATGCCGGCGCCGCCGCCGGCGGGCGTGTCGTCCACGTTGCGATGCTTGCCCTCGCCAAAGGGGCGCAGGTCGATGGGCGTGAGGCTCCAGAGGCCATCCTTGAGCGCGCGGCCGGTGAGGCTCTCGCCCAGAACGCCCGGAAAAGCCTGTGGAAACAAGGTGATAACGCGGGCCTCCCAGGCACCGGGGCGGGCGGTCTCGGCCATCAGGTCGCGCGGGCGGGCGCTCAGCTGCACCTTTTTCAGGCCGTGGGAGCGGGGTGTCTCAGCCATCTCGGGCCTCTTGCAGCAGCTTCTCCTTGGCCGCCTTCAGCGCCGCGCGGCTGCCGCCACGCCGGTTGAGGGCGAGGAAGGCCGCGCGCATCTGTGCGCTCTGGCCGGGATTGGCGCGCCGGGCAGGGGTGAGGCGGGCGCGGATGTCTTCGGGAACGCCCACCAGTTCCAGCAGCGCCTCGGCGGGGCCGTTGCGGTGGGTGCCCCAGTCTTCGAGCGCGGCGGTGACCACCGGCACCGGAGCCAGAGCGCCGCGCATCCGCTGCGCCTCTTCGGCGGGGCTGGCCAGGGCAGGGAAGCGGGCGCGGAAGGTGGCGAAGTCATCGGTGAGGCGGATCGAGCGCAGCAGGTGCCCGTGGATGCTGCGGATCCATGACTCACGCTCGCGGGTCGTATAAAAGAACGTGATTTCAGTGTCTTGCCCGAAGCGCCGGCGCAGTTCGGCGATGATCGCCCGGGCCAGCCGCAGGGCCGGCTGGTGATAGGAGGTGATCAGCGCGCCGCCCATGCGCCGGTGGCCGGGCATGCCGCCGGAAAAGGTCTCGCGGCTGAGCACGATGGTCCCGCCCTCGGGCACACCCTGCAGAAAGCGGCGCAGGGCAAGGCGGAATCGGTAGAGTCGCCACGGGAAGGGTCTTTGCGCATAGATACGCGCCGCAGTCCCGGCGTCGCGAAAATCCGCCTTGCCGTAATAGCGCAGGTAAGGGGACAGCATGTCCTTGTTATCATGCAGAAAATTTTGCAGACTGGTGGTGCCGGTCTTGTGATAGCCGGGATGAACGATGACGCGAGTCATTCGGGAAACACGCCTTCGGGTGCATCCACGATCAGTCGCCCGGCAGCGAGATCCACCGTTGGCACCGCTTCGCGGGTAAAGGGCAGCAGTGCCGGGTTCCTGAGCCCCGGCCCGGTGATTTCCAGATAATCGCCGGCGCCATGATTCTCCACCGCCGCCACCCGGCCCAGCTCGCGCCCGCCTGTGTCGAGCACGGCGAGGCCGATCAGGTCGGCATGGTAGAATTCGTCATCGGGCAGCGCGGGCAGGGCTGCGCGCTCGACAAACAGCTTCGTACCGGCCAGCGCCTCGGCCTGCTCGCGGGTTCGAATCCCCTTCACGCGCACGGCAAAGCCCTGCTTGATCGGCTTTACCAGTTTGATTTCAAACCTGTTTTCACCTCCTTCGCTGGACAGCGGGCCATAATGGACGATCGCCTCGGGCGGCGAGCAGAAGCTCTTGAGGCGTGCTTCTCCCCGCACCCCGAAAGCGCCGACCAATACCCCGACTGAAATCATCCGTGTCATCTGCCTACCTAGCGAATCAGGGTTTCGATTTCGTTAACGCGGCTTTCCCAGCCCAGCCTTTCCAACTCCGGCCGGTCGCTCTCTTCTTCGGGCCAGCCGACGCAAAGCCAGGCGACCAGGCGCCAGCTTGCCGGTATGTCAAGGTCGCGCGCGAGCCGCTTCGGGTCAAGGATCGACACCCATCCCACCCCCAGCCCGTGGGCGCGCGCCATCAGCCAGAACTGAAAGATCGCCGCCACCACCGAATAGCGCCGTGTCTCGGGCATGGTGGCCGCGCCCAGCCCCGCGCCCTTGTCGGTGGCCTCGTCGCAGAAGATTGCCAGC
>JALWJU010000186.1 GCA_026997055.1 Paracoccaceae bacterium
GTCGCATGCACGCCGCTCTTGAGCACCAGCACCCAGAGGATCGTGCCCAGCAGCAGGACCGGCGCCACCCGGTGGGTGCCGCGCAGGTTCAGCCAGAGCATGAGCGCCAGAGGCGCCAGCGCATAGGTCAGGTACTCCACCTGCAGGTTGGAGGTATAGAAGAGCGCGATGATCAGGATCGCGCCGAGATCGTCGAGAATGGCCAGGGTGAGGAGGAAGACCTTCAGCGAGGCGGGCGCGCGGCTGCCGACCAGCGCCAGGACGCCCAGCGCGAAGGCGATGTCGGTGGCTGCGGGAATGGCCCAGCCGCGCAGGGTTTGCGGCGAGCTCCAGTTCAGCGCCACATAGATCAGGGCGGGCAGGGCGATGCCGCCCAGCGCGGCGATGCCCGGCAGCATCACGTCGCGCGGGTTCTTGAGCTTTCCGTCCACCAGTTCGCGTTTCAGTTCCAGCCCGATCAGGAAGAAGAACACCGCCATCAGCCCGTCATTGATCCACAGGATCAGCGGCTTGGCCAGGCCGGTCTCGCCGATCGAGATCTTCAGATAGGTGCCCAGTACCGTTTCGTAGGTGGGGCCCAGAGCGGAATTGGCGACCAGAAGGGCCGCCACCACGGAGGCCATCAGCAGCATTCCTCCGGCGGCTTCGTGTCGAAAGAGGCGGTCAATGGCGCGCAGCAGGGGCATGTCTTTCCTTTTCCTTTCCGATGTCCGGTGTCAGATGGGCAGATGGTCGGGCGGTTTCAATACCGTCATCCCCTGTTTGCGCTAACGACGCCGGCAAGGCAACCGGCAAGGCAAAAGAGACAGGCCGGCAGCGGATATGCGACGGGAAATGACGGGAAACCGGCAGGGAAGAAACCGGCGGGGAAACAGCGGCGACGGGCCGCGGCATTCATGGCCGGCTGCCTGCCCGGGGCGGATATCGCCCGGAGGCGAGCGCGCCGACCTGAGGGGTGGCGTTGGGTCAGGAATGTTCGATTCAGGCAGCTTGTAGAGGCTTTGGGGTCTATTATGCTGAGTTTATGTATGAAAAATACAAGCCTGTCGTGGCCTGCCCGAGAGGCGTGCGATTTGCCGGCGCTTTCGCCGCGCCGTCCCGCCGGTGCCGCGCGCCCGGCGATGCGGGCGCGGATCGCGGATTTCGGCCCCGGGCGGGCGCGCATCCTCGCCGATGCGCTTTGAGACTGACAGGGGCGTGCAGAGGCGCTATCCTGTCGCCATGTCGATCTGGCGCCGCATATCCGATGCGCTGGGCGCGCTGAAGGCGGGCGAGAGCCTGTCGGAGGTCTTTGCCCATCTGCGCACGCCGCCCGAAAAGCGGGTGGGCTTCGCCATTGCGGTGATCGCGCTCGGCGCCAAGATGGCCAAGGCCGACGGGCTGGTGACGCGCGACGAGGTGGCGGCCTTTCGCGAGGTTTTCACCATCCCCGAGGGCGAGGAAAAGGCGGCGGCGCGGCTGTTCAACCTGGCGCGTCAGGACGTGGCCGGCTTCGACCAATATGCGGCGCGCATCGCCGCCATGTTCGGCCGTGACGATCCGGCGCTGTGCGACCTGATGGAGGGGCTGTTTCACATCGCCATGGCCGATGGCGAATATCACCCGGCGGAGGACGATTTCCTGGCCCGGGTTGCCGAGATACTGGGCTTTGACGAGACCCGCTTTCGCGCGCTCAGGGCGCGCTTCGTGCCGGATGCGGCGCCCGATCCCTATGAGGTGCTCGGCGTCTCTCCGGATGCGCCGCTCGAGGAGATCCGCAGGATCTGGCGGCGCGAGGTGCTCGAGAGTCACCCGGACCGGATGCTGGCGCGAGGCGTGCCCGAAGAGGCGGTCCGGCTCGCCGAAAAGCGTCTGGTGGCGCTCAATGCCGCCTGGGAGGAGATCCGCGCCCGGCGCGCCCCCGCCCCGGAAGCCGCGCCGGAGAACGAGCCGGCCTGATGCGCCTTGCCACCTATAACGTGGAGTGGTTCAACGCCCTGTTCGACGATGACGGCCGCCTGCTCGAGGATCGCGGCTGGTCGGCGCGCCACGATGTCAGGCGCGTCGAGCAGATCGCGGCGCTGGGGCGCGTCTTCACGGCGCTCGATGCGGATGCGGTGATGGTGATCGAGGCGCCCGACACGAGCCGCGGGCGCGACGGCGTACGGGCGCTGGAGAATTTCGCCGCCCGCTTCGCCCTGCGCGCGCGCAAGGCGCTGATCGGCTTTGCCAATGACACCCAGCAGGAGATCGCGCTGCTTTACGACCCGGACGTGATCGAGGCGCGCCACGACCCGCAGGGCGCGCCCACCGGCAAGGCCGGCCGCGCCGATGCGCCGCGCTTTGACGGGGTGTTTCGCCGCGATGTGGACGTGGACGCGGCGTCCGAGCGGATCCGCTTTTCCAAGCCGCCGCTGGAAGTGGCGGCGCGCCTGCGGGCAAGCGGCGCGCGGCTGCGCCTGATCGGGGTGCATGTGAAGAGCAAGGCGCCACACGGCGCGCGCACGCCCGACGAGGCCATGCGCATCGCGATCGAGAACCGGCGCAAGCAGATGGCCCAGTGCATCTGGCTGCGCCAGCGGATCGAGCGGCACCTGGCGGCGGGCGACGACCTGATCGTGCTGGGCGATTTCAACGACGGGCCGGGGCTTGACGAATACGAGCGCCTGTTCGGCCGCTCCGGCATCGAGGTGGTGCTGGGCGAGGGCGACGGGGTGCGCCTGTGCGAGCCGCATGCGCGTATGGCGCTGGGCTCGCCCACCGGCGCGCGGCCGGTCTCGGCGCGGTTCTGGATCCGGGAGGAGCGGCGCTATTTTCAGGCCCTGCTCGATTACATCATGCTGTCTCCGGGCCTGTGCGCGCGCGCGCCGCGCTGGCGCATCTGGCACCCGTTCGACGACCCGGCCTGCTACCGCGACCGCACCTTGCGCGAGGCGCTGCTGAGCGCATCGGACCATTTCCCGGTGACGCTGGATCTGGATATCTGAAGCGGGAGGGGCATGGGCGGAGGGGGATTTGAAAATCCCTGCCCGCGCCCCCATATATCGGCCATGAAACACGCATTGTTACTGACCGCCATGCTGGCCATGGCCCCCGCCGCTCCCGCTCCGGCACTGGCGCAGGAGGAGGGAAGCGAGCTTTCGCGCGGGGCGGAGATGCTGCGCGAGGGGCTGGGGCTGATGCTCGAGGGGATGCTGGAGGAGATGCGCCCGGCGGCGGAGGACTGGGCCCGGGGCTGGGCCGAACTGGTCGCCCTGCTGGGGGATTATTCGGCCTATGAACTGCCCGAGATCCTGCCCAATGGCGATATTCTCATCCGCCGGAAACATCCCCCAAGCCCCGGAGACAGGCCCGACGCTGACGCGCCCGCGGGCGATATCGACCTGTAGGCTCCCGGCCCTGGCCCTGGGCCGGGCGCCTTGCAGGCATGCGCGGCGGCGATTTTTATGCGAAATCGGCGCCGGGCGAGGGGAGCGGGTGCCGCCGAACCTCCCCCGGGATATCCCCGGATCGTCCTGAACACGGCAAGAGCGCGGGGCTCCGCCGAAGGGAAATTCTCCGCTGCCGCTGCCTTCACATCTCCACGACCGCCTCGGCCTCCAGGGCGCGGGCCAGGGCGGTGAAGCGCGCCTGGGCCACTTCGCCGAACAGATCGCGCGCCGCCGGCTGCACCCGCAGGCGCAATTCGCGCTTCCTGGGCCGCCAGCGCAGTTCGGCCTTGTCGGTCGGGTGGCTGACCGCGAACATGGCGCCGAAGCGCATCGCCTTTCCCAGGACCTCGGCCCGGTGCATGTCGCGCGCATCCAGCAGGGCGAACAGATGCCCGTGGCCACTGGCCGTGCGGCTGTTCTTGTAACGATACATCAGCGTCAGCCCGAGAAATACCCGCTCGGCATGGGTCAGCCCGCCCAGATTGGCGCGGGTGGCGTATTCGAAGCAGACTTCGTGGCGGAAGTCGGGATGGGCGCGCCAGGAGACATCGTGCAGCAGGCAGGCGGCCCTGACCAGGCGCTTCTCGGACGGGCGGGCGGACTTGTAGAGCGGCTGCAGGAACTTGTAGAGCGCCTTGCCGAAGCCGGGCATGCGCGCATCCTTGGCCTCGGCGAAATGGCAGGCCTCGATCAGCGGGTCGCGCCGGCGCAGTTCCTCGGGCATCTGCTCGTAGAGCAGCCCTTCGCGGATGCCGTAGGAGGAGACCGCCACCTCTTGCGGGCGAAATCGCTGCATCAACGCCTGCAGCACCAGCGCGGCGACCGGCACCAGGGCCATGCGGGCGGCGGAAGTGCCGGTGCGGGCACGCAGGGCATCGAGGTCTTCGCCGGCAATCCAGCGCAGGGTCGCGGCAAGCTCGCGCGGGCGCATCCGGTATTCGTGCAGGACCGGCAGCGGGTAGTTGCGCCGGAGCATGTCGAGCCGGGCAATCGCCCGCCAGGAGCCGCCGACCAGGAACAGGCGCCCGGGGCGCGTCCCCATCTGCTCGGCAAGCTCCTCCACGATGCCGGCAACATGACGCCGGAGCCCGGCCTTGCCGCCCCCGACCCCGGCCAGCTTCAGCGGCCCGAGCGGCGAAGTCACGCGCTTGCCCACCGCGCGCCCGGATACCTGCGCAAGCTCCATGGATGAACCGCCGATATCACAGACCAGCCCCTCGGCTTCGGGCCAGCCCAGGAGCACCCCCTGGGCCGAAAGCCGCGCCTCCTCGGCCCCGTCGATCACATGGATCCGCAGGCCCGTCTCGCGCGCCACCTCGGCACAGAAATCCGCCCCGTCCGCCGCCTCGCGCACGGCGGCGGTGGCAACGGCCGTGAGCGGCGGCAGATCCATCCCCTCGGCCAGAAGGCAAAACCGCCGGATCGCTGCCAGCGCACGCCGGCGTCCCTCGGGATTGAGCACGCCGCTCTCGGGCAGCCCGGCCCCCAGACCACAGAGAATCTTTTCGTTGAAGAAATAGGCCGGACTGCGCGCCGCCCCGTCAAACACCACCAGGCGCACCGAGTTGGACCCCACATCCACCACACCGACCCGCGACAGCGCCCGGGAAGCGGGGCTCTCGAATATGGGGCGCCCGAACGGCCCCCAATCCTCCACGCTGCCAGAAGAAGTATCCACCAAGCTGCCCTCCCGGATGGTTCATGGCCTTATAGCAATCCCCGGCCTCCCTGTAAGCCCGCGCCCTTTCATCTTTCTGAAAATACTCCCGCCGGAGGCGCGATTTTTCCGCGAAAAATCGCCCCGCGCTCAGTCCTGCGAATGGGTCAGTTCCGGCACATCCCTCGCCCCGGCGGATCCGCGCCCGGAGAGGGACGGGTTCTCCATGAAGAAGCGATGGCAGGAAAACGGATTCTCCACCCCTTCCAGATCGGCGCGCGCAAAGCTGCCATCGGGGGACATCACCCAGCTTTGTGCCAGATCGGCGAGGTTCGCGGCCATGATCTGGCTCATGATCTGCGCCTTGACGGTGGCGTTCTTCACCTCGACCAGGGTTTCCACCCGCCGGTTCAGGTTGCGCCCCATCCAGTCGGCCGAAGAGATATAGACCCGCGCCTTCTTTGCCGGCAGGCCGTGGCCCGCGCCGAAGCAGACGATGCGCGAATGCTCCAGAAACCGCCCGATGATGGATTTCACCCTGATATTCTCGCTCAGCCCCGCAATCCCCGGCCTGAGCCCGCAGATGCCGCGCACCACGAGGCTGATCTTCACCCCGGCGCGGCTGGCCTCATAAAGCGCGTCGATCACGTCTTCCTCGATCAGCGAATTCATCTTGGCCCAGATCACCGCCGGCTTGCCTGCGCGGGCCAGTTCGGCCTCCTGGGAGATGCGCGCGAGCAGGGTTTCCTTGAGGTTGACCGGCGAGACGGCGAGGCGCTCGAGCCCCTCCGGCGGCGCATAGCCGGAGACGTAGTTGAACACCTTGGTCGCGTCGCGCCCCAGCGCCGCGTCGCAGGTAAACAGGCTCAGATCGGTATAGATGCGCGCGGTGATCGGGTGATAATTGCCGGTGCCGAAATGGCTGTAGGTCACCAGCCGCTCGCCCTCGCGGCGCACCACGGTCGAGATCTTGGCATGGGTCTTGTACTGGATGAAGCCATAGACCACATGCGCGCCCGCGCGCTCGAGCCTTCGCGATTGCAGGATGTTGGCGGCCTCGTCGAAGCGCGCCTTGAGCTCGACCAGGGCGGTGACCGACTTGCCCAG
>JALWJU010000187.1 GCA_026997055.1 Paracoccaceae bacterium
CGGCTCCATCCATTCGAACTGCGCTTCCAGCGGGTAAGGCTCTGAAACCATGCGCCAATTGTCGATCGCCCCGGTGGGGCAGGGGCCGAGGCAGTCGCCGGTGCCGTCGCAGATCGAGGCATCCACCACCACGTTGTCGTCGTTATGGGTGATCGCATCCTTGGGGCAGGCCTCTTCGCAGGCATGGCAGCGGATGCAGATCTCCGGGTCGATCAGGTGCTGGCGGATCATCGGGCGGCTCAGGCGTCGTGGAGCTTCACATATTCGAAGTCGCCCGGCTTGCCGTCAATCCCCATGCGCGGGGGCGCGATCCAGCCGGCATATTCGCCGGGCTCGCGCACCTGCACCATCAGCGAGGCGATGAAGTCGCCGTCGGCCTTTGACGGCAGCCATTCGTCGCGCCGCGCGGCCCATTCCTCGGCGCTGATCACCTCGCCCTCGGGCGTGATCGGCGCGCCGGCATAGGTGCCGATCTGGCGGTGGAAGCCCTCGTGCGGCAGCTTCAGCTCGAATTCGATCCCGGCCTTGCGGATGATCGTGTTCCACCGCTTGACGCCGCCGGCGGCATCCCTGGTGTAATCGTCGCGCAGGCGCATGTTGATGGCGGTGAGCGCGGGCACGTCCTTGATCACGATCTTGCCGTCGGTGAATTCGCTGACCGGATAGGTGGCGTCCAGGAGCCTGTGGTCGTCGTCGATCTTGTGCTCCTGGTAGCGGCCCTTGATGCCGGCATTGAAGGCATTGGCGGCGTTGGTCGAGACCTCGGAGCCGAACAGGTCGAGGCTCAGCGTGTAGTGGAGATTGAGCTTCTTCTGGATCGTCGGCAGGTCGATCACCCCGAGCGCGCGGATGCGGTCGATATCGGTGGGGTCGCTGATGCCGGCCTCGTTCATCGCATCGCAGGTGCGCTGGATGGTGCGCCCGACGCCGGTCTCGCCGACGAACATGTGATGCGCCTCTTCGGTGAGCATGAAGCGGCAGCTGCGGCTGAGCGGGTCGAAGCCCGACTGCGCCAGCGCCTCGAGCTGCATCTTGCCGTCGCGGTCGGTGAAATAGGTGAACATGAAGAAGGAGAGCCAGTCCGGCGTCTCTTCGTTGAAGGCGCCGAGCATGCGCGGCTTGTCCACCGAGCCCGACTGGCGGCGCAGAAGCTCGTCGGCCTCCTCGCGCCCGTCGCGGCCGAAATATTTCTGCAGCAGATAGACCATGGCCCAGAGGTGGCGGCCCTCTTCGACATTGACCTGAAAGAGATTGCGCATGTCATAGAGACTGGGCGCGGTCTTGCCGAGGAAGCGCTGCTGCTCGACGCTGGCAGGCTCGGTATCGCCCTGGATCACGATCAGCCGGCGCAGCATGGCGCGGTATTCGCCGGGCACTTCCTGCCAGGCGGGCTCGCCGTAATGCTCGCCGCAGGGGATCACGCGCCCCTCCACCTGCGGCGCGAGCAGGATGCCCCAGCGGTATTCGGGCATCTTCACATAGCCGAACTTGGCCCAGCCCTTCGGGTCCACGCTGACGGCGGTGCGCAGGTAAACGAGGTCTTCGAGAAAGCCGTCGGGCCCCGAGCCCTTCCACCAGTCGAGATAGCCTGGGTGCCACTTCTCCAGCGCCTTGAGCACGCGCCGGTCGGAGGACAGGCCGACATTGTTGGGGATCTTGGTGTCATAGGATACGTCGATATACTGGGACATGTCTGGCTCCTGAAATCTGTCTGAATCCGGGGGGTTATACGCGGCGGCGGTCGTATTCGGCGCGCCGGCCGGTGCCGTAGCGGCGGAGCGCGCCGGCCTCTCCCACCGCGTTGGGGCGCTGGAATATCCAGTTCTGCCAGGCGGTGAGGCGGCCGAAGATGCGGGTCTCCATGGTCTCGGGGCCGGCAAAGCGCAGATTGGCCTCCATGCCGGTCATGGCGTCGGGCGAGAAGCTCGCGCGCTCTTCGAGAAAGATGCGCACCTCGTCCTCCCAGTCGATATCGTCATGGGCAAAGGTGACGAGGCCGAGCGCCTCGGCCGCTTCGGCATCGAGCGCCTCATTGATGCGCGCCTGCGCTGCCTCCACCGCCTCGGGCGCGCCGAGAAAGCGGGTCTCGAGCCGGGTGAGGTCGTTGGACATGGGATAGGGGCCGAAATTGCCGCGGGTGAGGAGGATCCGCGCCTCGCCCTTCTCCTCCATCCCCTCGAATTCGCCCTCGGCCATGAAGGAGCGGTCCACCGCGAACAGGATCTCGGCCAGCATCCCGGCAAAGCAGGAGCCGGGCTCGATGAGCGCCACCAGCGAGCGCGAGGTGAGGTCGATGCGCTTGAGCAGGCGCTTCCAGTAGAGCAGGATCTCGCGGGAGAGCCAGTCGTCGCCGGCATGGTCGAGCAGAAAGGCCTCGTGCGCGGCCACCGCCGCCGGGTCTCCCTCGCTGCGAAAGACCAGCACGCCAAGCTCAAGCTCGTTGAAGCGCAGGTGCAGGATGGCGTCGTCAAGCTCGCGCGCAAGCCTGAGCGCCCAGGTCTCGGCGCCCTGTTCGTGCAACTCGTCGATGCTTGCGGGCGGCGGGGCCTCGGGGCCGCGGATGGTGAGGGTGGCGATGCCGGCGGCGCGATCCAGCGCCACGTCGAGCGCCGAATAGGCGAGCCGGTCGGCGCCGATCTCGCGGGCAAGCGGGGTGAGGGCGATGCCTTTGGCTGCGGCTTTGTCGGCCCCGCCGCCGGCGCGCGCGGCGAATTCGCGGGCGCGCTCGGCCACCACCTCGTCGAAGCGGGCATTGGGCACCACTTCATCGACCAGGTTCCACGCCAGCGCCCTGGGGCCGCGCGCGCCCTCCTCCGTGGCGCAGAACACGTCGGCGATGTCGCGGCGCACCTTGCGCTTGTCGGTGACGCGGGTGAGCCCGCCCGTGCCCGGCAGCACGGCGAGCAGCGGCACTTCCGGCAGGGCGACATTGGAGGTGCCGTCATCGGTCAGCATGATATGGTCGCAGGCCAGCGCCAGCTCGTAGCCCCCGCCCGCGCAGGAGCCCTTGATCGCGGCGATATAGGTCTGCCCGCTCTCGCGCCCGGCCGCCTCGAAGGCATTGCGGGTCTCGTTGGTGAACTTGCAGAAATTCACCTTGTGCGCATGATCGGCGCCCGCCAGCATGCGGATATTGGCCCCGGCGCAGAACACCCCCTCCTTGCCCGAGCGCAGCACCACCGCGCGCACTTCCGGGTGCTCGAATCGCATCCGCTGCACCGCGTCGGCCAGTTCGATATCCACGCCCAGATCGTAGGAATTGAGCTTCAGTTCGTAGCCGTCGAACAGCCCGCCCGACTCGTCCACATCCATGTAGAGATGGGCCACGTCGCCGTCGTACTCGATACGCCAGTGCCGGTAGCGGCCCGGCTCGGTCTGAAAGTCGATCCGGTCGTTCATCTGCGCGCCTCCCTGTGATGTGATCCTGTCCGTCCCGTGCACTATAGTGCAAGGGTCGGAATTTGGGTAGCCTTTGGTTTTTCACGAGAAAACCGAAAAGTTGATCTATATCAATGCGATGCCATCCCGCTCCGGGGCGCAATACATGAAATATAGTGCATATCGCCGGAGCAGGGGCGGAATCGGCCCAAAGCAGAAGGCCCCGGACTTCCGTCCGGGGCCTTCTCGCGCATCCGGCCTGCTGGCCGGGGACCCTTTGGAGCGGGCGATGAGATTCGAACTCACGACCCTTACCTTGGCAAGGTAATGCTCTACCCCTGAGCTACGCCCGCCTCCTTGGGTGAGGCATCATTTAGCGCCTCCCGCCTGCCTCTGCAAGAGGAAAAACGGCGCCGTTTGACCGAATTCCGGGGGCCTTGATATGATATCGTTCCGTTGCTGCGAACGAACAGGAGGCACTTGCCGTGCCAGGTGCAAAAAGGAGAGAGAGAACATGAATGTTGCACGAAATTTCCTTCTGATCGGAGTGCTTTATCTGCTGGTCGGTCTGTTGATCGGCATGTATATGGGCGGCTCCGGCGACCGGGCCATGACTGCGGCGCATGCGCACATGAATCTGGTCGGCTTCACGCTGATGATCGTCTTTGCGCTGAGCTACAGGCTGTTTCCGGCCATGGCCGAGGGCGGACTGGCAAAGGCGCATTTCTGGCTGCACCAGTTCGGCGCGCTGGTGATGTCCGCGGGGCTGGTTCTGATCACGGGGGGCGTCCTGCCCGAAGAGAGTGTGGGCCCGATCATGCCGGTCGGTGAGATCGCCGTGGTGATCGGGGTGGTCCTGTTCGGCTGGAATGCCCTGAAGAACGCAAACTGATTCGCCCGCTCGCGGCGCCGGGGGCCGTCAGCTGCCGGCGCCAGCGGGTTCCAGCTCCACCAGCAGGTCCTTGGCGTCGATCTGGGCGCCGGCGCTCACATGCACGGCCTTCACCACGCCATCGGTCTCGGCGTGGATGCCGGTCTCCATCTTCATCGCCTCGATGGTCAGCAGCAGGTCGCCGCGGGCGACCTTCGCCCCCGGCGTGACCGCGACCGAGGCCACGACGCCCGGCATCGGCGCGCCCACATGTTTCGGGTTGCCCTCTTCGGCCTTGGCGCGGGCCGGGGTCAGGGCGCGGGCGGAGCGGTCCGGCACCCGGATCGTGCGCGGCTGGCCGTTGAGCTCGAAGAACACCTTCACCTCGCCCGCATCGTTGGTCTCGCCCACCGCCTGCAGGCGGATCTCCAGCGTCTTGCCCGGGTCGATCTCGGCCGAGATTTCCTCGCCCGGCTCCATGCCGTAGAAGAATGTATGCGTGGGCAGGGTGCGCACCGGGCCGTATTTCTCGTGGCGCTGCATGTATTCGACAAAGACCTTGGGATACATCAGGTAGCCGTTGAGATCTTCGTCGTCGATCTCGATGCCGCCGAGCTTCTCGGAGACTTCCTTGCGCACCGCCTCCAGATCCACCGGCGCCAGTCGCGACCCGGGGCGCGAAGTGTCGGGCGCCGCCTCGCCCAGCACGCGCCGCACGATCGCCTCCGGGAAGCCCCCCGGCGGCTGGCCCAGATCGCCGCGCAGCATCTCCACCACCGATTCCGGGAAGGCGACCTCGCGGTCCGGGTCCATCACGTCTTCGGCGCTCAGCCCCTGGGCCACCATCATCAGCGCCATGTCGCCCACCACCTTGGAGGAGGGCGTGACCTTGACGATATCGCCGAACATCCGGTTCACATCCGCGTAAGCCTGGGCCACCTCGTGCCAGCGCTCCTCGAGGCCGAGCGCGCGGGCCTGGGCCTTGAGATTGGTGAACTGGCCGCCGGGCATCTCGTGCAGATAGACCTCGCTCGCCGGCGCCTTCAGCCCGGCCTCGAAGGCGGCATATTGCGCGCGCACCCCCTCCCAGTAATCGGAAAGGCGGCGGATCTCGGCGATGTCGAGCCCGGTATCGCGCGCGCTGTGGCGGAGCGCCTCCACCACCGAGCCCATGCAGGGCTGGCTGGTGCCGCCGGACATGGCGTCCATGGCCAGGTCCACCGCGTCCACCCCCGCCTCGGCGGCGGCCAGGACAGTGGCGCCGGCAAGGCCGCTGGTGTCGTGGGTGTGGAAGTGGATCGGCAGGCCGACCTCTTCCTTGAGCGCGCGGATCAGCCGGCCGGCGGCGGTGGGCTTGAGCAGGCCGGCCATGTCCTTGAGCCCCAGCAGATGGGCCCCGGCCGCGCGCAGTTCCTTGCCCATTTTCACATAATAATCAAGGCTGTACTTGGCGCGGTCCGGGTCGTTTATATCGCCGGTATAGCAGATCGTGCCCTCGCAGACCTTGCCCGCCTCGATCACCGCATCCATCGCCACGCGCATGTTTTCGACCCAGTTGAGGCTGTCGAAGACGCGGAAGATATCGACCCCGGTCTCGGCCGACTGGCGCACGAATTCGCGCACCACGTTATCGGGGTAATTGGTGTAGCCGACGCCGTTGGAGGCGCGCAGCAGCATTTGCGTGAGCAGGTTGGGCATCGCCGCGCGCAGGTCGCGCAGGCGCTGCCAGGGGCATTCCTGCAGGAAGCGATAGGCGACGTCGAAGGTGGCGCCCCCCCAGCACTCCACCGAGAACAGGCCCGGCAGGTTGGCCGCATAGGCGGGGGCCGCGCGGATCATGTCGAGCGAGCGCATGCGGGT
>JALWJU010000188.1 GCA_026997055.1 Paracoccaceae bacterium
CCTGGAGCCAGCTCTGGGGCCGCCACCCGGTGGCCCCGGCGCTCTCGGCCTCCAAGACCTGGGAGGGCTTTGCCGGCGCGGTGGCCTCGGGCGCGGCTCTGGGCGCGGGGCTCTGGTGGCTCACGCCCTTTCCGCCCGCCACAGCGGCACTGCTCGGCGCCGTCATCACCGCCACCGGCCTGTTCGGCGCGCTGGTGATGAGCGCCATCAAGCGCGACAAGGGCGTGCGCGACTGGGGCCAGCTGGTGGCGGGCCAGGGCGGCTTCATCGACCGGCTCGATGGCGTCGTCTTCGCCGCGCCGGTGTTCTTCCACCTGGTGCGGTTTTTCTGGGCGAGTATTTGAGCGGTCGATGGCGAAAAGAAAGGAACGTTCGAAGAAACACCATTTTGTTCCGCAGTGTTTGCAACAATGGTTCTGCAACGCGGCGGGAGAAATCTGGTATGCTGAAAAATCGCCAAACGGCTTTGTCATTCCGAAAAACAATCCCAGGACACCCAATGGATGCTTTTGGGAGCGGAATCTGAATACAATCATTACAGCAGACGGGCTTTCAGATGCTCTGGAAAAGACAACGTGGGAGGATATTGATCAGGGTTTAGCCAAATTTCTCAACCAGGCGCACAGGATTCTTGATAATAAAAAATCTCCAGATATTACGAACGAAAGCTTGCAGATATTGAGGTATCTGGTGGCAATGTTGATGACACGCAGCCCAGAGATCGCGCCATCTTTGGAAAGCCTGGAAAATAAATTTTCTTCTGGTCTGATAACGCTTGCGAAGCAGGCAGGCCGTTTGACCGCTGACTTACAGGCCAAAGCCGAGAATCAAACTTACTTGAGACAATCTGCTCGCCATATCCGTGCCACTGCCCTCGCACTTGTTCCCGAAATGACCTTGCAAGAAATGCAAAACTTCTTTCCTTCTTGGGGTTTCACAGTAGGAAAAAGCTCATTCATACTTGGAAGCAAGATGGTATATCGGACCGGAAACGGTGGCCCGAATGGTGTGCTCAACCCTAATTGCGAAATCTGGTTTCCGGTTTCGCCAAAAAGGGTTCTGATACTGACTCGGGACAGGGCCGCACAAGGAAGGGTCCACTATCTGGGCAGGGACAAGGTGCGTCACTGGAACCAATATATCGTGCGTTCCAGCGGAAGGGCCATCGCCTCTCATTCTCAAGAATTGCTCAAATCCCTCCTGAACCCGCGCTAGAATATTCATTTGCAGCGCCCACCCTCATGTCGGGCGCTGCCCTTGGGATGAATTACCCCTTCTGCAACACTTCCCGCCCCAGAAGCTCCGCAATTTGCACCGCGTTGAGCGCCGCGCCCTTGCGCAGGTTGTCGGAGACGCACCAGAGGTTGAGGCCGTTTTCCACGGTCACGTCCTGGCGGATGCGGCTGACGAAGGTGGCGAAGTCGCCCGCCGCCTCGACCGGGGTGACGTAGCCGCCGTCCTCGCGCTTGTCCACCACCAGGAGGCCCGGCGATGTGCGCAGGATCTCGCGGGCTTCGTCTTCGTCGAGGAAGTCTTCGAACTCGATGTTGATCGCCTCGCTGTGGCCGACGAAGACCGGCACCCGTACGCAGGTCGCCGTGACCCTGATCGCCGGGTCCATGATCTTCTTGGTCTCGACCACCATCTTCCACTCTTCGCGGGTGTCGCCGCTGTCGAGGAACTTGTCGATATGCGGGATCACGTTGAAGGCGATCTGCTTGGTGAATTTCTCCGGCGCCACTTCCTGGCCCGGCACATACATGCCCTTGGTCTGGTCCCAGAGCTCGTCCATCGCCTCCTTGCCCGCGCCGCTGACCGCCTGGTAGGTCGCCACCACCACGCGCTTGATCCGCGCGCGGTCGTGCAAGGGCTTCAGCGCCACCACCATCTGCGCGGTGGAGCAGTTCGGATTGGCGATGATCATGCGGTTGCGGTAGTCGTGGATCGCCTGCGGATTCACTTCGGGCACGATCAGCGGGATGTCGGGCTCGTAGCGGTAGAGCGACGAATTGTCGATCACCACGCAGCCCGCCTCGGCCGCGCGCGGGGCGTATCTGGCGGTCGCCTCCGAGCCGATGGCAAACAGGGCGATATCCCAGCCCTCGAAGTCGAACGTATCGAGGTCCTGGCATTTCAGGGTCTTGTCGCCATAGCTTACCTCGGTGCCGAGCGAGCGGCGCGAGGCGAGTGCCGCCACCTCGTCGGCCGGAAACTTGCGCTCGGCCAGAATGTTCAGCATTTCGCGGCCCACATTCCCGGTGGCGCCGACCACAACGACCCGATAGCCCATCACGGCCTCCTGTCCAAATCATCCGGCGCCTCTTAGCGCAGGCGAGCGGGATAGGGAAGAGGGCGCATGGCCCCAATCGCCCGCCTTTCAGCCCCAGCACTCAGCCCCTTGCGCAACAGGCCCGGCTGAACGGATAGCCGAGCTGGGCAAAAAACCTGCCCGCGTCGGGATAATTCCGCGATGCGGCAAACAGGCCGACCGCCTCGGGCGCCGATCCGGCCTTCGGATTGTGATAGGTGCCCAGCAGCCGGTCCCAGATGACCAGCGCCCGGCCGAAATTCCGGTTACCCTCGGCTTCCCTCGTCGAATGGTGCCAGCGATGCAGGCTGTTGGTATTCACGAAGCCGTCCAGCCAGCCGAAATCGAAGGCGATATTGGAATGCTGCAACAGCAGCGCCGGCAGGGTGATGGCGAGCACCGCCACCACCGCCTCGGGATCGAAGCCCAGCATCAGCACCGGGACCAGCATGAGGAGGTGGTTGAGGATGTAGTTGAGCGGGTGGAAGCGGAAATTGTTCAGCGTATAGAGGCGCTCGGGGGCGTGGTGCATCGCATGCAGCGCCCAGAGCGGGGCGAAGGCGTGATGCGCCCGGTGCGAAAGATAGGCGCCCAGCTCCGTCAGCAGCAGCACCCCGAAGACCTGCACGAAGAGCGGCGCGTGCGAAACGGCATCCAGCCCGTCAAACGCGGGCAGCAGCCATAGCAGGGCCAGGGGGGTCAGCCATTTCAGCAGCGGCTCCAACACGCCCAGGATCACGATCGCCGCTCCCATGTCTCCCGGCAGGTCGCCCCGGCTTTCGTTCCAGGCAGGGCGAAACGGCGCCAGGCGCTCGAGCAGCACCGAAAGCAGGATCAGCACGACCCCGGCCCCGCTCAGCAGCGCCTCCTGATACGGACTGCCCCTGCTCAGCACGAACAGGGCGGTCATGGCAAGCGTGGTCCCGATCAGCAGGGCCTGCGACAGAAGGCGACTCATGGGGATTTCCTTTCGCTCGGTTTCACATCGCCGGCACAGCATGTTTCCAGGAAGTCACTCAGCACCCGCTGCAGATGGGCCAGGTCCGGGGCGAACAGGGTGCGCCGCCCGGCCGCGCGCCGGGTCACGACCCGCCCCGCCTCCATCTCGCGCAGGTGATGCGCCAGGGTCGAGGCCGGGACACCCAGCTCCCGGCTCAGCACCCCGAAGGCCACCGGCCGGGGCTGGCAGGTCAACAGGTAGCCAAATATCCGCACCCGCAGCGGATGCGACAGGGCCGAAAAGCTGCTGGCGATGGTTTTCTCGTTCAGCATACCAATAAACTAGTTACCTAGTTTAATTATGCAAGCAGAAAATCATGTTCCGGCCAGAATGGCGTTGACACCGCACCCGCAGGCTGAAATAGAGCCCTCACCCCGCCCGCTGCCGCGTGAGCAGCAGGCCACAGCCAGGGCGGGCAAGGTGCGAACCGGACAGAGCGACTGCGCGGCGCACCGGCCAGATTTCTCCCAGATCACGCGGGGCGGACAGGGGCCGGACGGCGGCAGGGCAGGTGCCCCGCAGCGAGGCAGGCCCGAACCCGTAGCGGCACACCCGCCGCAGGCGCCAGACGCGCCGGAAAGAATGACATGACCACCTTCCAAAGCCTCGGGCTCGACCCGAAACTGCTGCGCGCCATCGAAAGCGCGGGCTATACCACCCCCACCCCGATCCAGCTCCAGGCGATCCCGCCGGTACTCGCCGGACGCGACGTGATGGGCCTGGCCCAGACCGGCACCGGCAAGACCGCCGCCTTCGGCCTGCCGCTGATCCACCGGCTGCTGGCCCATCCCGGCCGCCCGGCGCCGAAAACGGTCAAGGCGCTGGTGCTGGCGCCGACCCGCGAACTGGTGAGCCAGATCGCGGACAATCTCGAGACCTATGTCAAGGGCACCCGCATGACGGTGACGACCGTTGTCGGCGGCGCCTCGATCGACCGGCAGACCCGGACCCTGGCCCACGGCACCGATATCCTCGTCGCCACGCCGGGCCGGCTGATCGACCTGATGGACCGGCGCGCCCTGCGGCTCGACTCCGCCCGCTTCCTGGTGCTGGACGAAGCCGACCAGATGCTCGACATGGGCTTCATCCATGCCCTTCGCCGCATCGCCCCCGCACTGGGAACCCCGCGCCAGACCATGCTGTTTTCGGCCACCATGCCCAGACAGATGACCGAAATCGCCGCCGCCTATCTGGATGATCCCGTGCGCATCGAGGCCGCCCGCGTCGGCAAGCCCGCCGACAGGATCACCCAGGGCGTCCACTGGGCCGAGAGCCGCGCCGACAAGATCCGCCTGCTAAAGCAGCACCTGCGCGCCGCCCCCGAGGGCCTCGCGCTGGTCTTCGGGCGCACCAAACACGGCTCGGAAAAGCTGATGAAAGACCTCGCGCGCGACGGCTTCAGCGCGGTCTCCATCCACGGCAACAAGAGCCAGGGCCAGCGCGAACGCGCGCTCAGGGCCTTTCGCGCGGGCGAAGCGCGCATCCTCGTTGCCACCGACGTGGCCGCGCGCGGAATCGACATCCCCGGCGTCAGCCATGTCTATAATTTCGACCTGCCGGAAGTGGCCGAAAACTACGTCCACCGGATCGGCCGCACCGCGCGCGCCGGCGCCGATGGCGATGCGGTGGCTTTCGTCTCCGGCAGCGAAATCGCCCTGCTGAGGCAGATCGAAAAGCTGATGAAAATCACCATCCCCGTGATCGGCGGCACGCGCCCCGAAGAGGAGAAGCCCGCCTCGCGCAGTGCGCGCTATTCCCGCCGCCGCCAGCGCCGCCCCCGCCGCCAGGCGGCCACCTGACCTTTCATCTTTCCGATAAATACTCCCGCCGGAGGCACGATTTTTCGCAGAAAAATCGCCCCCTCCGGCCGCACGCCCTCTCGTCAGTCCAGCCGGTCGCGCGAAAACAGATAGGCCAGACACCCCGCCAGCGCCGGCACGGCAAAGAAGAGAAAGACCGCCCGATAAGGCTCGGCCGCGCTCTCGGCCCCGGCGCGCGCGACGACAAAGACATTGCCGCTGGCAAACTGGAAGAGCCCCACCCCGCCGATGCCGAACATGTTGATCAGCGTCACCCCGCGCCCGACCAGATGCGGAGCGAAAAAGCTGCGCGCATGGGCCACGATCATCGGAAAGCTCGAGCCGAAAAGCCCGATCGCCCCCATGAGCAGGGTCACCCGTACGAGGCTTCCCTCGGGCGCGGCCCAGAGCCAGAACAGGCAGGCGGTCGCGGCCATGTTACCGGCAAAGACCACCCATTTGCGGGTGCCGAACAGGCGATCCAGAGGCCCGTAGGCGAAATTTCCCAGCACCATTGCCAGCCCCATTACCAGGGTCACGGCACCGATGCCCGAGGGATCGAGCCCATAGACGTCTTCGAGAAACGGCCCGGCCCAGAGCCCGCGCAGCCCCGCCGGCGCGGCGTAATTGACGAACATCAGCGGCAGGATCGCCCAGAGCGCCGGGATCTTCAGCAGGTCCAGCACCGAGCCTCGCGCGCCCCCTTCCTCATGAGCGCCGGGCGGGTCCTGCACCCAGAGCCACAGCCCCGCCGCCACCGCCAGGGTTGCCGCCGACAGGGCCGCGAGCGATACCCGCCAGCCCAGCGCCTCGACCGCCCATGCCATGGGCAGGGAGCCGGCGATATTGCCCAGCGCGCCGATGCCGATCACCGCGCCGGCCAGGGTGGCAAAGATGCGCGGGCTGTAGATGCGGGCGAAGATATAGTAGGAGGCCATCAGCACCGGGCTGCAACCGATGCCGATCAGCACCATGGCCG
>JALWJU010000189.1:0-1141 GCA_026997055.1 Paracoccaceae bacterium
GCCCCCAGCACCTGCCCCGCCCCCAGCCGCTCGCCCGGCAACAGGCCCGAAAACAGCACGATCAGCAGCGGCCAGAGATAGGCGATCAGACCGGCCTCGGCCGGCGGGGCCAGGCGCAGGGCGGAAAAATACAGGAAGTGGTAGCCAAAAAGCCCCGCCGTTCCAAAGGCATGGACCTTCCAGCCCAGTCGCCGAAGCTGCCCCAGCCCACCATGCCTTGCCGCCCAGAAGAGCCCCGGAACGGCGCCAAGCGCAAAGGCCATGGCGCTCAGTTGCAGCGGCGGCACCGGCGCCGAGGCGACCGTGAGCAGCGCCAGAAGCGACCACAGGCCGATCGCGAACAGGCCCGCGAGCGTCGCCGCCTCCCTTCGGCCTGGCGTACCGGCGCCGGCGGGGTCAGACGAAATATTGCCCACCGTTGACCGTCAGGGTGGCGCCGTTGATGAATTCGGCTTCGTCGGCGGCCAGGAAGGTCACGCAGCGGGCGATTTCCTCGGCCTCGCCCAGACGCCCGGCGGGGATCTGGCCGATGATCGCCTCGCGCACCTTTTCCGGCACAGCCATGACCATTTCGGTGGCGATGTAGCCCGGACAGATGGCATTGGCGGTGATGCCGAAGCGCGCGCCCTCCTGGGCGAGGCTCTTGGTCAGGCCGAGATCGCCGGCCTTGGAAGCGGCGTAATTCACCTGCCCGAACTGGCCCTTCTGGCCGTTGATCGAACTGATCGTGATGACGCGGCCGAACTTGCGTTCGCGCATCCCCGGCCAGACCGGGTGGGTCATGTTGAACACGCCCGAAAGATTGGTGTCGATCACCTGCTGCCACTGCTCGCGGGTCATCTTGTGAAAGGGCGCGTCGCGGGTGATGCCGGCATTGTTGACCAGTATCTCGACCGGGCCGAGCGCGGCCTCGACCTCGGCCAGTCCGGCGACGCAGGCATCGTAATCGGCGACCGACCATTTGAAGGTGCGGATGCCGGTCTCCTCGCTGAAGGCGGCGGCGGCGGCATCGTTGCCGGCGTAATTGGCGGCCACCCTGTAGCCGGCCTCCTTCAACGCCCGTGAAATCGCCGCGCCGATGCCGCGCGTGCCCCCCGTTACCAATGCGACCCGTGCCATGTATGCCTCCAGTAATCCGATT
>JALWJU010000189.1:1151-6061 GCA_026997055.1 Paracoccaceae bacterium
TGGAATTACAGAAGCGGCGGGGCATTAGCAATATTATTACGCGCCAAATTCGCCTTTGCGCCTCAGGGGCGGGCAAGGCACATGGCCACGCCCATCCCGCCGCCGATGCACAGGGTGGCGAGCCCCTTCGCCGCGCCGCGGCGCTTCATCTCGAACAGGAGCGTGTTCAGGATCCGCGCCCCGGAGGCGCCGATCGGGTGGCCGATGGCGATGGCGCCGCCGTTCACGTTGACCCTGTCCGGATCCCAGCCCATGTCCTTGTTGACCGCGCAGGCCTGGGCGGCAAAGGCTTCGTTGGCCTCGATCAGGTCGAGGTCTTCGGCCTTCCAGCCGGCCTTTTCCAGAGCCTTTTTCGAGGCACCGACAGGACCCACGCCCATGATCGCCGGATCGAGACCCACGGTCGCATAGGAGGCGATGCGCGCCAGCGGCTCGAGCCCGCGCCGCTCGGCCTCGCCCGCGCGCATCAGGAGCACCCCGGCGGCGCCGTCATTGATGCCCGAGGCATTGCCGGCGGTAACGGTGCCGCCCTCGCGCAGGAATGCCGGGCGCAACTTCTGCATTCCTTCGAGCGTGGCGCCGTGGCGGATATATTCGTCCTTGTCCACGGTGATCTCGCCCTTGCGGGTCCTTACCGTGAAGGGCACGATCTCCTCATCGAACTTCCCGGCCTTTTGCGCCGCTTCGGCCTTGTTCTGGCTGGCAAGCGCGAAAGCGTCCTGCTCCTCACGGCTGATTTCCCATTTTTCGGCAACGTTTTCAGCAGTTTGGCCCATGTGGTAGCCGTTGAACGCATCCCACAGCCCGTCGCGGATCATGCTGTCGATCATCTTCAGATCGCCCATTTTCTGGCCCTGGCGCAGATGCGCGACATGGGGGCTGAGCGACATGTTCTCCTGGCCGCCGGCGGCGACGATCTCGGCATCGCCCAGCAGGATGTGCTGGGCGCCCAGCGCCACCGCGCGCAGGCCGGAGCCGCAGACCTGGTTGATCCCCCAGGCGGCGCTTTCGATGGGCAGCCCGGCCTTCACATGAGCCTGGCGGGCCGGGTTCTGGCCCTGACCGGCAGTCAGCACCTGGCCGAGGATGGTTTCGGAGACTTCGGCCTTGTCGACCCCGGCGCGTGCCACAAGGGCTTCCAGCACCGCCGCGCCCAGGTCGTGGGCTGGCGTATTGGCAAAAGAGCCCAGAAATGCGCCCACGGCGGTCCGCGCGGCGGAAACGATCACGATATCGGTCATGGTGTACCCCTGCTGGTCTGCATACGATCGGGTACAGGCATATGCTGCAATGCAGAATTATTCAAGCATGACCGCGCACGAACCCACACGGCCCTGCCGCAACTTCATGGAACGCGGGCCGACGACTGCCTGCTCGTTCGGGCTCCCGGCAGCCCGCTCAGGCGATCCGGCAGCACATGCCCTCCTGCATCCAGACCGGCTCGAGGGTGGGGGCGCCGAAGTAATAGCCCTGCATCCCGTCAACACCGAGTCCGATCAGCGCATTGGCATCCGCGCCGGTCTCCACGTTCTGGGCGATGACATAGGTTTCCAGTGTGTGCGAAAGGGCGAGGATTGCGCGGGTCATGGCCTGGTTGTCCGGGTTGTCGGCGAGGTCGCGGGTAAAGGTGCCGTCGATCTTGATGATATCGAAATAGAGGTCGCGCAGGTGGCGCAGGGAGGTCAGGCCCTGGCCGAAATTGTCGAGCGCGAAGGAGATGCCCATCAGGTGCAGCTCCTCCATCAGCGACTGGACAAGTTCGGGGATGGTATAGGTATCCTTCTCGGCGATTTCGAGGATCAGCCGCTCGGCGATGGTGCGGTCCCGCGCCAGCCCCGTGAGCAGGGCCTGTTTCCAAGGCGAATAGCCGATGGTGCGCGCCGACATGTTGACCGACAGGCGCAGGCCGGGATGGGCGGCGAGCATTTCCAGCCCGTTCTCCAGCGCCAGCACGTCGAGTCGGCGGCCCAGTTCGCTGTCCTCGATCACCGGCATGAAGTCGCGCGCCGGGATGATGCGGCCGGTCTTGTCGAGCACGCGAATCAGCGATTCGCAGAAGGCGGGGCGGTCGGGTGCCGCCGCCGAGACCACCATCTGATAGGCGAGCTTGACCCATCGCCGCTCGATCGCCTCGCGCACCATCGACACGATATCGCGGTCGCGCGCGCTGATCGCGGCCGAAAGCGGGCTGGACCCTTCCGCAGCGGGCTTCACGACATCGGTTGGGCGCATCGACTCACTTCCCTGTGATTCTCCTGCCCAATCTGCGCCATGAATGCTAACAAAGAATGAAAGCGCGAATTTACGTAAAATCGGCGAGAGCGGGGGAGCGGTCGGATGGGCGAGAGATGCGGCTGGGTCGGGCGGGAGGCGATATACATCGCCTATCACGACCAGGAGTGGGGCGTGCCCGAATACGACGGTCGCGCGCTCTGGGAAAAGCTGGTTCTGGACGGCTTTCAGGCCGGGCTCAGCTGGATTACGATCCTGAAAAAGCGAGAGAACTTCCGCGCGGCCTTTCAGGGCTTCGACCCCGAGGTGATCGCCGGCTGGGGCGAGGACGAGGTGGCGCGGCTGCTGCGCGATCCCGGCATCGTCCGCCACCGCGGCAAGATCGCCGCCACCATCACCAATGCGCGCGCATATCTGGAAATGGGCGGGGCCGAGGCCTTTGCCGCGCGGATCTGGGACCATGTGGGCGGCCGGCCGCTGGTCAACCATTTCCGCAGCCTCGCCGAACTGCCCGCCTCCACCCCGCTCTCCGAACGGGTATCGAAAGACCTCCGACAGGCGGGCTTCCGCTTCTGCGGGCCGACCATCACCTATGCCTGGATGCAGGCCTGCGGGCTGGTCAACGACCACCTGGTCACCTGCCCGCGCCATGCGGCGCTGATGCAGAACTGATACGGGAAGGCCCGCGCCAGAGCGCCGGATTTGGTGCCGGGCGGGAAAGGTGCTATCATCGCCCGCAGCCCGCAGCAGATGTGCCGGCACCCGCACCCGGTGCGGAATGCGGCTATCTGCTCGGCACTGCCGTTTCAGGGCGGGGCGCGCCCGGGCCGGTGGTCTTGTATGCCTGTATCTCGTTCAGTCTGTCGCGAAATATGTCCGAACGCGTAGCGGGGGATGGATATGAGTGCATCGAATGTGGCCCGAATGGTCGCCTTCCTGTGGCTGGCTCTGCTCGCAGGCTGCGGCGTGGAGGTTGAGCGCTACGGCTCCGCGGCGCGCTACAAGTCCTTTGTCAAGGACCCGGTCAAGGTCGTCATGCCGCCCGATGCGCCGCATATCCCCCAGCAATTCGCCCGTCACCCGGACAGCCGCCAGGAGCTTGACCACAACGGCATGGATGTCTGGGGCCGCAAGGGCACGCCGATCCTGGCCGCCGCCCCCGGCCGGGTGATCCGCTCCTTTTACGAGCCCGCCTATGGCCACCAGATCTTCATCGACCACGGCCGCGACGAAAGCGGCGCGCAGATCGTCACCATCTACCGGCATCTCGACAGGCGCGGGGTGAGCGAAGGCCAGACCGTCGCCCGCGGCGAACAGATCGGCACGATGGGCGAGAGCGGCTTCATGTCGGCGCTGGTGCATCTGCACTTCGAGGTGCGCAAGGAGAGGCCGGGCTACTCCGAGCCCCTGGACCCGCAGCTTTTCTGGGTCGCGGGGCCAGGGCGCGTGACCTGCTTCGAGCCGGGCAGGTCCTGGCCCGACCGCCCCTTTGCCACCACCTTCCCGGTCCAGTGCCGGCAGGAAGCAAAGCCCTGATCCCGCAGGCAAGCCGGGCACCCCGGCCCTGCACGCGCCACATCACTCCGGCAAGCGCGGACCGCTCTCGTCCGGGCCCCGATTTTTCGCGGAAAAATCGGCCCCGGCCGCCAGGGCGCAAGCCCGGCGAAACCTGCCCGAACCATTCAGCGCTGCACATCCTCCACGCCGACCACCGCGCCCAGCACTGCCAGCGCGCTGTCGCTGGCCCAGTCCGCATCCCCGGTCAGCCGGGCAATCTCGCGCCCCTCGCGGTCGAGCAGCACCGTGGCCGGCAGGCCGAACACCGCCATTTCCCGCGCAAGCGTCGAGCGCGGATCCAGCAGCACCGGCAGATCATCCACCCCGGCCTCGGCAAAGAAGCGGTCGATGGCCGCGGGCGTATTGCGCCCAGTGGCGATGGTCAGCACCCGGAAATCCTCGCCCCCCAGCGCCTCCTGCAGGGCTTCGAGCGTGGGCATTTCCTTGCGGCATGGGGCGCACCATGTGGCCCAGAAATTCACCAGCACCACCTGCCCCGCATAGTCGGAAAGCCGGTGGCTGCCGCCCTCGGGGTCGGTGAATTCGGCATCCGAGACTTCCTTCGGCTCGGCGTGGAAAACGAGCTTCTTCATGTCGCCCTCGCGCAGCTCGATTGCGCGGGCGATAGCGGCGGCGGGGCCGGCAGCAGGACCGGCCGCGGCAGGGTTTGCAACGCTGCCGAGGGCCGCGTATAGCAGGGCGGAAAGGATCAGGCGCATGAGACACTCCCGGAAAGGCCAGAGCCATGAATGACGAACGACAAGCCGCAAATGCCATGTGGGGCGGGCGCTTTGCCGCGGGGCCCGATGCGATCATGGAGGCGATCAATGCCTCGATCGGGTTCGACCGGCGCCTTCACCGCCAGGACATAGAAGGCTCGCGCGCCCATGCCGCGATGCTGGCGGCGACGGGCATCATTACCGATAAGGATGCCGAGGCGATAAGGGAAGGCCTGCTCACCATCTTGTCAGAGATCGAGGCGGGAAAGTTCGCCTTTTCCACCGCGCTCGAGGATATCCACATGAACGTGGAATCGCGCCTCAGCGAGCTGATCGGCGAGGCGGCCGGGCGCCTGCACACGGCGCGCTCGCGCAATGACCAGGTGGCGCTGGACTTTCGCA
>JALWJU010000190.1 GCA_026997055.1 Paracoccaceae bacterium
GGCGATCCCACGCTGTTCGTCGAGAAATACATCCCCCGCGCGCGGCATGTGGAAATCCAGATCATGGCCGATACGCATGGCAACGTGGTGCATCTGGGCGAGCGCGACTGCTCGACCCAGCGCCGCCACCAGAAGCTGATCGAGGAAGCGCCCTCGCCGCTGCTCGACGACGCCCACCGCGCGGCCATGGGGCAGGCGGCGGTGGCACTGGCACGCAAGGCCGGCTATCGCGGCGCCGGCACCGTGGAGTTCGTGGTCGATGCGGACAGCCGGGACTGGTATTTCCTCGAGATGAACACCCGCATCCAGGTCGAGCACCCGGTGACCGAGATGGTGACCGGCACCGATCTGGTGGCCGAGCAGATCCGCGTGGCCCAGGGCCTGCCGCTGTCTTTTTCCCAGGACGACATTTCGATCACCGGCCACGCGATCGAATGCCGGATCAATGCCGAGGATCCTGACAAGGGCTTCCTGCCGCGCCCGGGCGTGGTCACCGAGTGGGTGCCGCCCGAAGGCGAAGGCGTGCGCCTTGACAGCCACATGCGCGCGGGCGCCGAGGTGCCGCCCTTCTACGACAGCCTGATCGGCAAGCTGATCGTGCATGGCGCCGACCGGGCCGAGGCGATCGGGCGCATGCGCGCGGCGCTGGAGGCGTTCCGGGTCGGGGGCATTGCCACCACCATCCCGTTTCACGCCGCCATGATGGCGCATGAGGATTTCGTGGAGAACCGCATCACCACCACCTGGGTGGAAACCGTGCTGCTGCCGGCGCAGGCAGCCGCCCGCAAGGCGGCGAAGAAGGCCGCGCGCGCGGCACGCCGCGCCGGGGAGGGTGCCGATGGCTGAGCTCGCCTTCACCGACTGCACCCTGACGACGGGCGATAATGCCGTCTGGGGCGGGCGGCTGACGGGGCCGATGGCGCTGCGCCTTGCCCGGCGGCTGGGCCGCGCCGGGCTCGCGGCGATCGAGGTGCTCGACCCCGAGACCATCGCCGCCTGCATCCGCCGGGGCGAAAACCCCTGGCGGCGCGTCGAGGACATCGCCGCCGCCTGCCCGGGCACCCCCCTGCGCGCCCGCATCTCGCCGCTCACCGCCCATGGGGCGGGCGGGCATGACGTGCTCGATGCGCAGGATCTGGCCGAATGGGCGCGGCGGCTGGCGGGGGCCGGGGTAGACGAGATCCTGTGCGACGATCCGCTGGACGCGCCCGGGCGCCTGGCCGCCATGCTGGCGTCGGTGCGTGCGGCCGGTGCGCGGCCCCTGGCGGTGCTGGATTTCGAGGCGGGTGCGGACGACGCGGCCCATGCGGCGCGGGCGGCGGAACTGGTGCAGGCGGGGGCGGAGGGCGTGCAGCTCTGCGACGAGGCCGGCACGCTCACCACCGACCGCCTGCCCGGCCTGCTGGCCGCCCTCGAAGGCGCGCTTGATGGCGGCGCATTGTCGCTGCATCCGGGCTGTGCGAGCGGGCTGGGCCCGCAGGTGGCCTTCGCGGCGCTCGCGGCGGGGGTGGAGCGGCTCGATGTCGCCCTGCCGAGCCTTGCCAACGGGCCGTCGCTGCCTTCGGCGCTCAACCTGCTGCGGGGCGCGCCGGCGGCGGGGGTGGAGGCCACCGGCCCCGACATGGCGGCGCTTCAGGCGGCCGAGGACTGGCTGGCCGAGGCGGCGGCACGCGAGGGCTGGCAGCCGTCCTCGCCGTGGAATTTCGACCTTGCCCCCTGGATTCACCGCCTGCCCGGCGCGGCGCTCGCACCGTTGGAGGAATTGCATGAGCAGGGCGGCCTGCTGCACCCCTTCGCCCATGAGGCCGCCCGCGTGGCGCGGGAGGCCGGCGCCCTGCCGCCGCGCCCGCCCTTTGCCGCCGCCATCGCCCGCCAGGCGCTCTGGCATGTGACCGGAAGGGGCGGGGAACGCTGGGCGCGCATCCACCCGGTGCTCGCGCGCGCGGTTCGTGGTGCCCATGGCGCCCTGCCCGGTGCGCCCGCGCCCGAGCTTGCCGCGCGCCTGGGCCGGATCGGCGCTGACACCGCGCCGCCCGCGCCGCTGACCGGCGGGCTTGAACACCGCATCGGCGGGCCGGCCACCGGCGCGACCGCGCCCGATGGCTACGCCGAGACCAGCCCCGCCGAGGCCCTGGCCCTGGGGCTGCTCGCCCATATGGGCGCTGGCGGCTTTGCCCATGTGGCGGTCACCGGGCCGGGGCTTTCCATATCCCTTTCCTCTTCCACACCGGGAGGCCGCGATGCTTGAAGAGCTCAAATCCCGCGTTGCCGCC
This sequence comes from Paracoccaceae bacterium, assembly GCA_026997055.1. Classification (GTDB taxonomy): domain Bacteria; phylum Pseudomonadota; class Alphaproteobacteria; order Rhodobacterales; family Rhodobacteraceae; genus JAAEUB01. Next base: position 2,274 of record JALWJU010000190.1, read on the forward strand.
GAAACCGCCGCGCGCGGCGGCAGGGCGCGGCGCATCGCGCTCACCGACAGCACCTTCCGCGACGGCCAGCAATGCCTCTGGGCCACGCGGATGCGCACCGAGCACATGCTGCCCGCCGCGCCGCTCTTCGATGCGGCAGGCTTCGACACGCTCGAGACCATCGCCATCGTGCAGTTCGACGGGGCGGTGATCTACCTGCAGGAGGACCCGTTCGAGCGCATCCGCCTCTTGCGCGAGCGCATCCGCCGCACCCCCATGCGCGGCGCGCTGCGCTCGAACCTGCTGCACGGTTTCGCGCCGCTGGGCTTCGACATTTCCGAACTGTTTCTGGAATGTCAGCTGCGTGCGGGAATGCGCGAGATCGCCTTTCTCGAGTCGCTCCACGCCTGGGAGATCATCGCCCCTGGCGTGCGCAAGGCGAAGGAGCTGGGCGCCAAGACCACGGTGGCGGTGCTCTACAACGACGCGCCGGGCTATGACGCGGCCTATTACGAGGCGGTGGCGCGCGACGCGGTCAGGCTGATGGCGCCCGACGGGATCATGTTCGCCGATGCCGGCGGCACCATGACGCTGGAGAAGCTGCGCGAGATCATCCCGGCGGTGCGTCGGGGGATGGGGTCCGAGGTCCGGCTCGAATTCAACACCCATTGCCTGACGGGCCTGGGGCCGCTTCTGGCGCTGGAGGCGGTGACGCTGGGGGCGGACGGGGTCTTTGTCACCACCGAGCCCATGGCCTTCGGCCCGGCGCCGCCCGGGGCGCTGTGGCTGGCGCGCAACCTGCGCGAGCTGGGCTACGAGGTGGATATCGACGAAGCGCCGCTGGAGCGGATCGGCGATTATTTCACCGCGCTGGCCGCGCGCGAGGGCAAGCCGTTGGGGCAGGCGGCGGAATACGACCCGCGCCAGTATCAGACCCAGTATGCGGGCGGCGCGCTCGAGAACATGAAGGCGCAGCTTCGCGCCGCGGGCATCGAGGACCGCCTCGAGGACGTTCTGGCGGAAATCTCCCGGGTGCGCCTGGAGCTGGGCTCGCCGATCATGGCTACGCCCTTTCCGGCCATCGTCGCCGCCCAGGCGGTGATGAACGTGATCCATGGCGAGCGCTACAAGGTCGTGCCCGACGAGGTGAAGAAATATGCCTGCGGCCATTACGGGCGCCTGCGCATCCCGGTGGAGGAGCAGGCCATGGACCGGATCGTTGCCAATGGCTCGAAGGCCATCGCGCTCGAGCCGCCCGAACTGGCGCCGGTGCTGCCGGACCTGCGCCGGCGCTACCCGAACATGGCGCCCGAGGAGATGCTCCTGCGCTTCATGTATGGGGATGGGCGCATCGACGCGCTCAGCCCCGCGCGCACCGATCTGACGCTGGACACCACCCACCCGATGGTCGCCCTGTTCGAGGGGCTCGCGCGCATGGAGGCGGGGCTCAACGTGGAGATCTCGGGCGAGGATTTCAGCTTCCGGGTGGGGCCATGAGCGCGCCTGCGGCATATCCCGCCCCGCGCCCGACCGCCGAGAGCGCCCCCTTCTGGGAGGCCGCGCGCGAGGGGCGGCTGGTGCTGCAATACTGCCCCGCCTGCGGGCGCTGGCAGTTCTACCCGCGCCCCTTCTGCACCGAATGTCTGTCGGAGGCGCTGGAATGGCGCGCGGCATCGGGGCAGGGCCGGATCCACAGCTTCACCATCTGCCACATCCCGGCGCATCCGGTCTTTGCCGACCGGGTGCCCTGCGCGATGGGCTTCATCGACCTTGACGAAGGCGTGCGGATGCTGGGCGAGGTGGTGGGCGGCGCCCCGCGCATCGGCGCGCGGGTGGCGGTCGAGTTCGAACACCGCGAGGACGGCACCAGCCTGCCGCGCTGGCGCCTTCTCGAAGAGGAGGGCGCGGCATGATCACCGACCGTTTCGACCGCAGCGCCGAGACCGCGCCGGAGCGGCTGTTCGTCAAGGGGGGCGAGGCGGCTTTCACCTATGGCGAGGCCGCGGGCATGAGCCACGCCATCGCCGCGGGGCTGGTGGCCGAAGGCCTTGCCGGGCCGGGCACCACGGGCCATGTGGGACTGCTCGCGCCCAACGACCCGCTGGCGCTCATCGCGCTGATCGGCGTGGTGCGCACCGGCACGCCCTATGTGCCGCTGGCCGCCACCGATGCCGACCCGGCGCTGGCGGGCTTCATGGACACGGCGGATGTGGAGGTGCTGATCTGCCACCCCGCGCTGGCCGACCGCGTCGAGGCGCTCAGGCGACTGCATCCGCGTCTGCGCGCGGTGGTGGGGTTCGACGCGCCGCTGGAGCCGGGCGGGGCGACGCTTGCGGGCTGGCTCGCCGACCATGCCGGCGCGCGCCACGACCACCGCGCCGCCCCCGACGACGTGGCGCTGATCAAGGCCTCGGGCGGCACCACCGGCGCGCCCAAGGCGATCCTGCAGACCCACCGGGCGCTGGAGACGGCCTATCGCACGCTGAACCGCTACGCCGCCCCGCAGACCGACGACCCGGTGCACCTGGTGGTCGCGCCGCTGACCCATGCGGCCGGCGCCTCGACGCTGGCCTTTGCCGAATTCGCCGCGACCAACGTGCTGGCGGGCGCGCGCGCGCCCGAGGCGATCCTCGCGCAGATGGAGGAGGCACGGGTCAGCCACATCTTCCTGCCGCCCACGGTGATCTACCGCCTGCTGGCCCAGCCCGAGGCCGCCACGCGCGACCTCTCGGCGCTCGAATGCATCGTCTATGGGGCGGCGCCCATGTCGGCGGACAAGCTGGCCGAGGGGTTGCGGCTCTGGGGGCCGGTGTTCCTTCAGGCCTATGGCCAGTCCGAGGCGCCGGGCCTCGTCAGCGTGCTGTCGCGCCGCGACCACCTGATCGCGCCGGGCGCCGATGACGCCCCGCTCAGATCGGCGGGCCGGCCCACCGGCGCCTGCGAGGTGGCGCTGATGGATGATGCGGGCAACATCCTTCCCGACGGCGAGGCGGGCGAGATCGTGCTGAAGGGCGATCTGGTGACGCCCGGCTATTACAAGAATGACGAAGCCAACGAAGAGGCCCACCGCTTCGGCTGGCACCATACCGGAGATATCGGCCGGTTTGACCGCGACGGCTTCCTCTACATCGTGGACCGCAAGAAGGACATGATCATCTCCGGCGGCTTCAATATCTATCCGTCCGAGATCGAACAGGTGATCTGGAGCCACGGGGCGGTGCAGGATTGCGCCGTGGTGGGGGTGGCGGATGAAGACTGGGGCGAGTTGGTGACGGCGGTGGTGGAGCTCAAGCCCGGCGCCACGGCGGACGAGGCAGAGATCATCGCGCTGTGCCGCGCGCGTCTCGGCCCGGTCAAAAGCCCCAAGCGGGTGCTTTTCTGGGAGGCACTGCCGCGCTCGCCCGTGGGCAAGGTGCTGAAGAAGGATATCCGCGCGCGCCTGAACCGGGAAGAAAGCGGGGAAGAAACATGACCGCCCGCCCGCGCCATCGCTACGCGCTCGTCGGGCTGGGCGAGGCCGGGCTGGGCCGCGCCCGCGAGGGCGAAAGCGCCACCACCCTTCAGGCCCGCGCCGCACGCCTTGCGATGCTGGATGCGGGGCTGGGGCCGGGCGACATCGACGCGGTTTTCGCCCATTGGGACGAAAAGGCCCAGGCGATGCTCATGGCCGAATATCTGGGCCTCGCCCCGCGCCATGTGGACACGACCCTGGTCGGCGGCCAGTCGAGCCTGACCCATGTGGTGCATGCCATCGCGGCGATGGAGGCGGGGCTGTGCGAGGTGGCGCTCATTACCTACGGC
>JALWJU010000191.1 GCA_026997055.1 Paracoccaceae bacterium
GGGCTCGGTCAGGCCGAAGCAGCCGATGAGTTCGCCGGAAATGAGGCCCGGGAGATACTTCTGCCGCTGCTCCTCGGAGCCATAGGCGTAGATCGGGTAGATCACCAGGCTCGACTGCACGCTCATCATCGAGCGATAGCCGCTGTCGATGCGCTCGATCTCGCGCGCGATCAGCCCGTAGCTCACATAAGAGGCGCCGATGCCGCCATATTCCTCGCCCACGGTGACGCCCAGAAGCCCCGCCGCGCCCATTTCGCGAAACAGTTCCGGGGCGGCGGTCTCGTTGGCATAGGCCTCGATCACCCGCGGCGCGAGCTTGTCTTCGGCAAAGGCGCGGGCGGCGTCGCGCAGCATCCGTTCCTCTTCGCTGAGCTGGCCTTCCAGCCGCAGGGGGTCTTCCCAGTCGAAGCGGCCGAGATCGGGGGCGTCTTTGGGCTTCAGGGGCATGGTCATTCCCTTATTGCAAATAAATGATGCGCATATTCCATTCTGTACCTATTTTCTGGTGCATGAAAACGATAAAGTAGCAGAAAAACATGCCAATATGGAATGACATGCCGCCCCGTCGCTTCCTCCCTCCCCTGCCCTGGCTCACCGCCTTCGAGGCCGTGGCCCGGCTCGGCTCGGTCACAGAGGCGGCGGCGGAGCTGGCCCTGACCCAGAGCGCGGTCAGTCGGCAGGTGCAGAAGCTGGAGGCGCATCTGGGCATCGCCCTTTTCCTGCGCCAGAAGAAGCGCCTGGTGCTGACCGGAGCGGGGCGGGCCTATGCGGAAGAGATCCGCGCGGCGATCGGCCGGATCACCGCGGCGACGATGCGCGCTTCCACCGACCCCAAGGGCGGCACGCTGGAGCTTGCGATCCTGCCCGCCTTCGGCACCCACTGGCTGGCGCCGCGCCTGCCGGAATTTTTTGCCGCTCATCCCGGCGTGACGCTGAACCTGACCACCCGCACGCGGCCGTTCGACTTCGCTACCCAGCCGCTGCACGCGGCGATCCATTTCGGCCGGGACAACTGGCCGGACACCGAGGCGCTGAAGCTCGCCGAAGAGGACCTGCTGCCGGTGCTGGCGCCTTCGCTGGCAGGGGGCGGTGCGGTCGGAATCGCGGACATCGCCTGCCTGCCGCTCCTGCACCTGGAGAGCCGCCGCAGGGCGTGGCGGCAATGGTTCGCCCTGCACGGGCTGGAGGGGGAGGCGCGCTCCGGGATGGTATTCGACCAGTTTGCCACCATGCAGCAGGCGGCGCTGGCGGGGCTGGGCGCGGCGCTCTTGCCGGGCTGGATGGTGGCGGGCGATCTGCAGGCGGGAAGGCTGGTCAGCCCGCGCGCCGCGCGTCCGGCGCGGATCGGCGCCTATTGGCTGGTCTGGCCCCGGGCCGGGGCCGCCTTCCCGCCGCTGGCAGCCTTTCGCGACTGGATTGCGGTGCAGGAATGACAGCGCATCAGGGCCAATTTGTTTCCAATTCGCCGCCTTATTCTAACCGGATTTTTCCATATGCTGTGCAATGCTTCCAGGAGAGGCGGTGAATGCGCTTCGCTTCCGAAATGTGAAGTGACGAAAGGGTACGCCATGGCGAATTATCTGCTGGATTGGTCAAGCGCCGGCGCGAATGGCTCCTATACGCTGGGATCGGGCACGGATGCGCTGGGCGTGACCATCGCCACCTCGACCAACAGCGCCGGGCGGACGGGCAATGTGACAAGCTTCGGTACGCCGCCGGAACAGGTGCTGTGGGTCAGCGGGCTGACCGAGCCGGTCACCACCACCCTGACCTTTGACGCGCCGGTGGGCAACCTTTCGTTCGAATTGTTCGACGTGGATCAGGGCGGCGGCTGGGACGACCGGGTGACGATCATCGCCACCAATGCCGCCGGCGACCAGGTGCCGGTGAGCTTTTCCGATCTGGACGGGCTGCACACGGTTTCGGGCAATACGGTCGATGCCGATGGCAATGCCAGTGGCGGGGTCGAGACCGCGGGCGCGCCGGATTCGGTCACGGTCAGCATTGCCGGGCCGATCGTCAGCCTCTCGGTGACGTTCGACAATGGCGAAAGCGCGGCCAATACCGGCATGATCGGGCTTGGCGACATCAGCTTCGCCTCCCCGCCGCCGCTTGACGAGATCGTGGAGGGCACCGCCGGAGACGACACGATCGACGACACCTATACCGGCGACCCCGAAGGCGACATGGTGGACCATGGCGACAATTCGGCGGGCAATGACGACGACGTGATCGAGGCCTATGGCGGCAATGACACGGTCTTTGCCGGGCTGGGCGACGACGAAGTGCATGGCGGCGAGGGCGATGACTTCATCTCCGGCGGCTTCGGCGATGACGTGCTCTACGGCGATGCCGGCGATGACGAGATCAACGGCGACGAGGGCAATGACACCATCCATGGCGGCGCCGGGGCGGACCACTCCGAGATGGGTTCGGGCAACGATACCTTTTACGGTGGCGATGGCGACGACTGGGTAAACGGCGATTACGGCAACGACGTGCTTCATGGCGGCGCCGGCAACGACTTCCTGCGCGGCTCCTGGGGCAATGACACGATCTATTCCGGCGGCGAGGGCGAGGGCGATGATTACCTCTGGGGCGGATATGGCGACGATACCTTTGTCATCGAAAACGGTTTCGGCAACGATTCCATCTCCGGTGAGGATCAGGGGGAGACGCTTGGCGATACGCTGGACCTCAGCGGTGTTACGGACGATCTGACCATCGACCTCACCGCCGTCAATCCGGGCGAGGGCACCTTTACCGACGGCACCTATACGGCCGATTACAACGGGATCGAGCATATCATCCTCGGCGCCGGCACCGATACGCTGGTAATGGCCGATCTGGGCGGCGCGGAGCGGGTGGAGCAGTTTGCCGCGCCTACGGACAATGGCGACGGCACCTGGACCGGCCACGATCGGCTGGATGTCTCGGGCCTGACGCGCGACGGCGGCTCCACCCCGGTCACCACCGAAGACGTGACCGTGAGCGACGACGGCAGCGGCAATGCGGTGCTGACCTTCCCCGGCGGCGAGAGCATCACCCTGATCGGGGTTGCGCCTGCCGATGTCGCCGATCCCGCCGCGCTCGAAGCGATGGGGATACCGCCGGCACCGGACGGGATCGTCTCCGGCACCGCCGGCGACGACACGATCGGCTTCGACTATGTGGATGCCGATGGCGATGTGATCGACAATGGCGACGCCCGCCTGCCCGGTGAGGTCGGCGACGATGACATCATCGAGGCGGGCGCCGGCAATGACACCATCAACGCGGGTTTCGGCAATGACGAGGTCCATGCCGGAGACGGCGATGATACGGTCAAGGGCTGGACCGGCGATGACGAGATCTTCGGCGGCGCCGGCAACGACAGCCTGCAGGGCCAGGACGGCGATGACACCGTGCTTGGCGAGGCGGGCGACGATACGCTGACCGGCGGCGAAGGCAATGACGACCTGCAGGGCGGCGCGGGTAGCGATTCGCTGAGCGGGGGCATCGGTTCCGACGTTCTGACAGGTGGAGATGGAGACGACACGCTGGACGGCGGTACGGGCGCTGATGTGATGAGCGGCGGCGCGGATCGGGATACCTTCGTCAACGTCACCGCGGGCGACGTGATCGACGGCGGCGAGACCGGCGTGGATCACGACGTGATCGACATGACCGGCGCCGGTCCCTACCACGTCAACTACGACCCGGCCAACAGCGAGAACGGCACCATCGACTTCCTTGATGCGAGCGGCAATGTCACCGGCTCGCTGTCCTTTACCAATATCGAGGAGATCGTGCCCTGCTTCACCCCCGGCAGCCTGATCGCCACGAGCAGAGGCGCCTGCCCGATCGAGAAGCTGCGCGAAGGCGACAAGGTCATCACCCGCGACCGCGGCTATCAGGAGATCCGCTGGATCGGTCGGCGCCATGTGGACCGCCGCTGGCTCGGTCGTGCGCCGCACCTGGCGCCGGTTCTGATCCGCAAGGGCGCGCTGGGCGGCGACATGCCCGCGCGCGACATGCTGGTCAGCCCCAATCACCGGATGCTGATGGCCGATGCAGGCAACTGGCAGCTCTTCGGCGAGCGCGAAGTGCTGGCGGCGGCCAAGCACCTGGTGGGTCGGCCCGGGATCGAGCGGGCGCAGGTTTCGCAGGTCACCTATATTCACCTGATGTTCGACCGTCACGAGATCATCAATGCCGACGATTGCTGGAGCGAGAGCTTCCAGCCCGGCGATTATGTGATGGGCGGGCTTGGCGAGGACCAGCGCGCTGAAATATACGAGCTTTTCCCGGAGCTGGAGGGCCGTCTCGCGCTGGAAGACTACAAGGTCGCCCGCCCGGTGGTAAAACGGCACGAAGCAGTGCTGATCGGACCTTAGGTCACATACCCATAAACAGGAAGGTCACATACCCATAAACAGGATTCCCTTTTCTGACGGGGTGTGATGCACTTTCTGCAAAGGGCAGGAAGGTTTCATGGCGCGATTTGAGCCGACGGATTTCGAGTGATCGGTGACCCAGCCCCTGTTGCCGACGCAGGATCGGGGCAAGCCGCGTGTGGACAGCCGGCGGGTGCTGAATGGTATCTTCCGGCGCCTGCGACCGGGTGGGGGCGAGAGAAGCGCCGCCGACATCGCTCGACCCGCGGCGCGGCCTTCGACCGGGATTTCGCCCGCATTGATCTTCGGCCGGAAATTCCGTCGCCCATGCGTTCGGCCAGCAATACAGGCGAAGGTGGCGTGACGTTGCGTGCCGCACCATATGATTGGGCGAATCAGATAGTATCCCGGTAAAGCGGGCGCTGAATATTCCCCCGGGAAGCCGAAGGATCATATCATGACCCAACCCGACATCATTGATCTGGCCAGGTCGATCTTCTGCGGGCAGCCCTTCAGCAGACATATCGGCGCGGATCTTGTGGAGATCACCCATACGCGAGCGGTCATCGAGGTCGAATTGCGCGACGAATTGCGCCAGCAGCACGGCTATGCCCATGGTGGCGTCCTATCCTACCTCGCCGACAACGCCATCACATTCGCCGGCGGCGTTGCGCTTTTCGGCGACGCGCTGACCTCAGAATTCAAGATAAACTACCTCAGACCCGGAACCGGCCCGCTTCTACGTGCAGTCGCCGAACCGGTCTCCATCTCGGGGCGTCGGGCAGTGTGTCAGTGCCGAATCCTCTCCGTGGACGGTGAGGAAGAAGCGCTTGCAGCTCTCGCCCAGGGGACAGTGGTTCGGCTCTCGAGCGGGAAGCCCAAGAGTGGTCCACGGACCTAGGGTCAGGCCCCATTGATCCCACGTTCACAGCGGAGCAGGCGCGAAATATCAGGGGCTTTTTGCCCGCCGGACAGGGGGGCGCCCCTTTCCAAGGGCAAAGGCCCCTGAGACGAAGCGCCTGCGCTGCCCTTCGGGTCAGGCGGATTAATGGGTCCCAACCCTAGCTCTTCATGCTCAGTTTCCGGCGCTTTCCATCCGGCGGCTGGCAATGACGTCTTCGAGCCAGCCAAGGCGCATTTCCGGCACCGAACCGAGCAGAAGGTCGGTGTAATCGTCAAAGGGCGGAGAGAGCACCTCGGATTTCGGCCCGTAGCGCACCACGCGGCCCTGATACATCACGGCGATGGAGTCGGCGATGGCCTTCACCGTGGCCAGATCGTGGGTTATGAACAGATAGGCCACGTCTTCGCGCTTCTGCAGATCCAGCAGCAGCTTGAGGATACCGTCGGCCACCAGCGGGTCGAGCGCGCTGGTCACCTCGTCGCAGATGATCAGCCTGGGCCTGGCCGCCAGCGCGCGGGCGATGCAGACACGCTGCTTCTGCCCGCCGGAAAGCTCGGCCGGGAAGCGGTCGATGAAGCCTGCGCCCATCTCGATTTCGTCCAGCAACTCCTTGACGCGCTTGCGTTTCTCCTCTCCGCTGAGGCCGAAGTAGAATTCCAGCGGCCGGCCGATGATGGTGCCCACGGTCTGGCGCGGATTCATCGCCGT
>JALWJU010000192.1 GCA_026997055.1 Paracoccaceae bacterium
CGGATCTGGCGCTGGTGGGCCTCCATCGCGGCGGCGGCCACGGCCAGCCCCGCCCAGGCGTTGGATACGCCCTGCTCGATCCCGCTGGCGGTGACATGCAGCGCGGCGCGGGCGGCATCGCGCTGTGCCTGGGCGCGCCGGTAGAGCGCGCTGAGGCGTCCACCCTGGTAGAGCGCCCCCGAAAGGGTGACATCGACCTGGTTGGCATAGGTGGCGGTGCCGCCACGGGGCTGCGAAACGGCGGCGCTGGCCGAGGCGCTGAGGGTGGGTTTCATCGCCGCGAGCGCCAGTTCCACGTTGAGCTCGGCGATGGTGACATTGCGCTGGGCGGTCAGCATGTCCGGGTGGCGGCTGAGGGCGAGCGCGCGGGCTTCTTCGAGGGTCTTGACCGTGACCGGCGGGGTGGGCGGCGGCGAGAGCGTCCCGGGGTAATGGCCGATGGCGGCCTTGTACTCCTCGCGCGCGGCGATCAGTTCCCCATTGGCGGCGGCCTCGGCGGCGCGTGCTCCGGCCAGGCGGGCCTCGGCCAGCGAGACGTCGGTCTGGGTGATCTCGCCCACTTCGAAGCGGTCCCTGGCCGCGCGCAGCTCCTCGGTGAGCAGGCGTACGTTGGAAGCCTGGAGCGCGGCCTTCTCGGCTGCCGAGCGCATGTCGAGAAAGGCCGAGACCGCGCGCAGCAGCACCTTCTGCTCCGCGGAGACCAGCATTTCGCGGGTGGCCAGCACGTTTTCGCGGGCAAGCTTCACGCGCAGGTCGGTGCGGCCGAAATCGTAAAGCACCAGCTTCGCGGTCAGGCTGGCACTGAGGGTGAGGCTGTCGCCGGGGAGAGGCTGGGTATTCTTCCAGGTTCCGCTGAGGGCGTAATTGAGCGTCGGGCGCAGGGCCGAGATGGCCACAGCCACGTCTTCATCGGCGGCCCTGAGCAGGGCGCGCTGCTGCTCGAGCAGGCCGGAATGGCGATAGGCCGAGATCAGCGCATCGGCCAGGGTCTCGGCCGCCATGGGGGCGGGAGCGGCGAGCGACAGGGCTATTGCGACAGCTTTCAGGCCGGTTTTGAGACGTGCGATCATGGTTTCTCCGGGGGCTGGCCGAGCTGCGTACCGGCAGGGCAGGCCGGGCCGTGCTGCGAGCTGCGGGTCATGGGGCTGCTGTGGTCATGGGGCGGCAGGGGCTGCGGGCTACAGGGCAAAGGCGGGCTCCAGGGCGAAGCCGGGCAGCACCGGAGCGGCGGCATCGAAGAGGAAGCGCCAGAATATCCGCCCGTTGCTCTTGTGGCCGATCCGGGCCGCGGTCGTGCCGCCCTCGGACAGGATGGTGCCGATGCGCCCGCCTTCCCTGAGCTGGTCCGCCAGGGCTCCGGGCAGTTCCTCGATGGCGCCTTCGATCAGGATCGCGTCATAGGGCGCGTGCCGGGCGACTCCCTCGCGCAGGGGGCCGCGCACCACCGCCACATTATCCACCCCGTGCTCGGCCAGAAGGCTCTCGGCCTCGCCGGCCAGGGCCTCATTCTCTTCCAGTGCGACCACGAATTCGGCCATACGGGCAAGCAGCGCGGTGCCATATCCCAGCCCGCAGCCCACATGCAGGACCATCTCTTCGGGCCGGATGGCCAGCCCGTCCAGGAGCTTGGCCAGGCTGCGCGGCTCCAGCATGGCGCGCCCGCCGCCCAGCGGCAGCTCTGCCCCCGCATAGGCGATCTCGCGCATGTCGGGGGGCACGAAGGCTTCGCGCGGCACCTCCAGCATGGCCCCGATCACCGAATGGCTGGTCACATCCGAGGGGCGTATCTGGGTATCGACCATGGTGATGCGTTGTCTGGTGAAATCGGTCATCTTCGAATCCATGTGGTGAGCTCGCCGCGAGCTTGCCACAGAGCGGGGGCAGGGGCAACAAGTGTCGGAGCACTCACTACGGGGCCGACGGCGCTCCGCCAGCCCCGGCGCGCCGGATCCTGCCCGGTCCTTGCCCGATCCTGCCGAATCGCCCTTGCGCGACGTGCCGGCTTGGGCTACATCGCCGGGGCTGGCGGCGAGTTGGCGGAGTGGTTACGCAGCGGATTGCAAATCCGTGTACACCGGTTCGATTCCGGTACTCGCCTCCAGATACTCGCCTCCGGATTTTTCAGAGGGTTGCGGCCTGCCCGGAGGTTGCGGCCTGCCCGGAGGCTGCGGCCTGCCCGGAAACGGTGCCCTCGGCCTGCCACATAGCCCGCGCATATTCGCGTTTCGTTTCCGTTCCGTTTGCCGCGGGTGCGGCTCGCCAAAGATTTCGGCGCTCCGTGACAAGGGAACTCGCAGCAGCGCCCGCGCCATCCCTGCCGCCCACCTGTCTTTGCCGCTCCTGCCACACGAAGCCCTTGCCAGCGCCCGCAGCCACGCTATGCTGCGCATGAAAACAGGTGCCGCAGTGCAGAAAAACGACCCGAAATCCGGCTTCACCCTGATCACGCCCGACGCGGATATCAGCACCGCGCGCCATGGCGGCCGTGCCAAGTGCCTGCAGCGGCTGATCCGCCTCGACATGCCCGTGCCCGCGACCGCGGCGCTGGATTTCGCCGCCGTGCGCGCCCTTGCCGCCGGCACCCTGCCCGACCTCCCCGCCCTGCTCGCCGCGCTTGGCGGCGACGTCCTCGTCAGCGTGCGCCCCTCCAGCGAGGACAAGGACTGGGGCGGCCCCGGCGCCATGCTCAATATCGGCATGAACGACGCCGCCCATGCCCGCCTTTCCCGCAGCCACGGCGAAGCCGCCGCCAATGCCCTTTATACCCGTTTCATCCAGTCCTACGCGGTCAGCGTCGAGCGCCTCGACCCGGACATCTTCGCCGAGATCGACCCCGCCGCTCCCGATGCGGCCCGGCAGATGCTGGCGCTTTACGAGGCCGAGACCGGCCAGCGCTTCGAGCAGGACCCCCTGGCCCAGCTCGCCGCGGTGCTGCGCTCCATGGCGCGCGCCTGGGAGGGCACCACCGCGCGCATCCTGCGCATGTCGAAGGGCGCGCCGGCCGATGCGGGACTCGGGCTGGTGGTGCAGAAGATGGTGCTGGGCGTGGGGGCGGGGATCTGCGGCTCGGGCGTGATCCAGTTCATCAACCCGGCGACCGGGGCGCGCGAAATACGCGGGCGCTACCTGTGCAAGAGCCAGGGGCGCGATGCGCTTGCGCGCGCCGGCGACGAGGCGGTGATGTACCTCACCGCCGATCCGCGCGGGCGCTCGGTCGAGGAGGTGCTGCCGGAGAGCTTCGCCGACCTGCTGCGCTACGGAGAGCTCTGCCGCACGCGCCTGCGCGAGGAGATGCAGATCGAGTTCACGATCGAAAACGAACGGCTTTTCATCCTCGACGCCGTGCGCGTGGCCCGTTCGGAGCGGGCCAATCTGCGGGTTGCGGTGGCGCTGGCCGAAGACGGGGTGATCACCCGGGAAGAGGCCCTGATGCGCATCCCGCCGCGCGCGCTTACCGAGCTTCTGCACAGCCAGGTGGACCCGGAGGGGCCGCGCGACGTGATCGCCTCGGGCATTGCCGCCAGCCCCGGCGCCGCCACCGGGCGCATCGTCTTCACCGCCCGCGAGGCCCAGTCCGCCGCGGCGCGCGACGAGCCCTCTATCCTGGTGCGCCGCGAAACCACGCCCGAGGATATCCGCGGGATGCATGCGGCCCTCGGCGTGCTCACCCAGCGCGGCGGCATTACCAGCCATGCCGCGGTGATCGCCCGCGGTCTGGGCCTGCCCTGCGTGGTGGGGGCCGGGGATATCGAGATAGACATGGCCGCCGGCACGCTGACCTGCGCGGATGGACGCATCTTGCGTGCCGGCGACACCATCACCATCGACGGCACCAGCGGCGAGGCGCTGGCCGGGGCCGCCGAGATGCTGCCGCCGGCGCTCGACGATGCCTTCGCCACGCTGATGGCCTGGGCCGACGCGGCACGCGACATCTCCATCCGTGCCAATGCCGACACGCCCCAGGATGCCCGGAAGGCGCTGATGTTCCATGCCGAGGGAATCGGCCTGTGCCGCACCGAGCACATGTTCTTCGAGCCGGGGCGCCTGCTGGCCATGCGCGAGATGATCTTCGCCGACCATGCCGACGACCGCAAGGCCGCGCTCGAGCGGCTGCTGCCGATGCAGCGCGCCGATTTCACGGAGCTTTTCCGCCTGATGGCCGGCAAGCCCGTCTGCATCCGCCTGTTCGACCCGCCGCTGCACGAGTTTCTCCCCCACGGGCGCGAGGGCCTGCGCGAACTGGCCGAGGCGCTGGAACTGCCGCTCTCGGACGTGACGGCGCGGGTCGAGGCGATGCGCGAGTTCAACCCGATGCTGGGCCTGCGCGGGGTGCGGCTGGGTCTGACGGTGCCGGAGATCTACGACATGCAGGCGCGCGCCATATTCGAAGCCACCATCGAGGCTTCGACCGGGGCCGAGCCGGTCGTGCCCGAAATCATGATCCCGCTGGTCTCGGCCCGGCGCGAGGTCGAGATCGTGCGCGCCCGCATCGAGGCGGTGGCGGCGGCGGTGCGGGTCGAGACCGGGGCCGCGTTTGCCTACCGGCTCGGGGTGATGGTCGAAACCCCCCGCGCCGCCCTGCGCGCCGGTGATATCGCCCCCCATTGCGCCTTTCTGAGCTTCGGCACCAATGACCTCACCCAGATGACCTACGGGCTTTCGCGCGACGATGCCGGGCGCTTCATGGGCGAATATGTCCGCCAGGGGGTCTATTCCGAGGACCCGTTTCACCTGCTCGACGAAGAGGGCGTGGGCGAGCTTCTGACCCTTGGCGCCAGTCGCGGGCGCGCGAGCAACCCGGAGCTGACCCTCTCGATCTGCGGCGAGCATGGCGGCAATCCCGAATCCATCGCCTTCTGCCGGGCGGCGGGCTTCGATTATGTCTCCTGCTCGCCTTTCCGCGTGCCCGTGGCCCGGCTGGCCGCGGCGCAGCTGGCAATCGCCGAACGCACCGGCAAGCCCGCCGCTTCCGCCTGAGCCCCGCGGGCGGCGCAGGCGCTTCATCTCGGGGTTTTCCGTCCCTGAAAAGGGGGCATCCTGCGCCGTCTCACCCGCAATCTCCCGCAAGCTCCCGCAAGCTGCAGGGCCAGGCCTTCCGTCTCCGGCCCATCCCGGGACCGGCCCCTCCCGAGCAGGGAAAGCGAGCGCATGGTCCGGCATTCGCAAGATCGGTCATCGGCCAGATGCGATAGCCCTCCAGATGCGATAGCCCTGGAGGGGATGCGGCGGCGGATTGGCACATGCCCGGCGAGCATGTAGAGTTGGCCGGTCGGAGCAGAATCTGGTGGAGCCCTCATGGCCGGAAAGAAAGACAACAAGAACTACAAGGTCATCGCCGAGAATCGCCGCGCGCGGCGCGATTACGCGATCGAGGACGAGCTTGAATGCGGCATCGTGCTGACCGGCTCCGAGGTCAAGTCCCTGCGCCAGGGCGGGGCCAATATCGCCGAGAGCTACGCGGCGGTCGAGGATGGCGAATTGTGGCTGGTCAATGCCCATATCCCCCCCTATGCCCAGGCCAGGACCTGGGGCCACGAAGAGCGGCGCAAGCGCAAGCTGCTGGCCTCGAAGCGCGAGATATCGAGGCTCTGGAACGCCACCCAGCGCAAGGGCATGACCATCGTGCCGCTGGTGCTCTACTTCAACCACAAGGGCCTGGTGAAGCTCAAGATCGGCATCGGCAAGGGCAAGAAGCACCACGACAAGCGCGCCGACGAGGCCCGGCGCGACTGGGGCCGGCAGAAGGCCCGGCTGATGCGCCAGCGGGGGTAGGGGCGCAGGCCTGCAAGACCCGCTGCCTTTTTCTCTAAAGCACATCCGGCCGCAATCGTCATCTGGTACTTATGAGGCTACGGCCTAGGCTCAGGACTCATAGCCAGAACATGACGACGGCGGCCAGGGTGCAGGCCGAGAGAAAGACCTTGGGGCATCGGTCGTAGCGGGTGGCCACGCGG
>JALWJU010000193.1 GCA_026997055.1 Paracoccaceae bacterium
GAGCATAGCCCCGCCCCCCGCGCGAGGCAAGCGTGCCGGAAAGCCCCGCGCGGACCATGTGAAAAACCGCTTGGCATGAACGCCCGTTCAGTTAATCTCGCCCCATGGCCCGCAAGACCGGCTCCCGCGCAGAAATCACCGGCCCGCTGATCCGCCGGGCCGCGCTCAGCCTGTTCGCCCGCCACGGATATGCGGCCGTTTCCATGCGCCGGATCGCCGCCGAGGTAGGTGTGCAGGCGGGCACGCTCTATCTCTATACCAGCGACAAGCAGAGCCTGCTTTTCGAGCTGATGCGCAGTCACATGGAGGAATTGCTGGCGGCCTGGGGCCGGGAGCCGAAAGGCAAGGAGCCTCCGGCGCGCCTCGCCGCCTTTGTGCGCTTTCACATCCGCTTTCACCTGGAGCGGCCCGAGGCGGTATTTCTGGCCTATATGGAGCTGCGTTCGCTGGTGCCGGAGAATTTCGCCCGCATCGAGGCCCTGCGCCAGAGATACGAGGACGCGCTTGCCGATATCCTGCGGGCGGGGATTGCGGCGGGGCGGTTTCAGGTCGCCGATCTGCGCCTTGCCACCATGTCGATCATCGCCATGCTCACCGGGGTCAATACCTGGTACCGTGACGGCGGGCGGCTGAGCCGGGAGGAGGTGGGTGAGATTTATGTCGAGATGGTGGGGCGCCTGGTGGGGCCGGACCGGGGCGCTGCCCCGGACCCCGGAGTATTTGGGGAAAGATGAAAGGGGCGCGCACAGCACGGAAGCGGCGGCATGGGTCGGGAGCGAGGCGGGAGGTTTCGCGCCCATGCTTTGCGCGCCATGCTGGACGGAGGCGCTGGCAGGGGCCATATAGGGCATATGAGCCTGCCGCCCGGATTTCTCGATGAGTTGCGCTCCCGCCTGAGCCTGGCGCAGGTGGTGGGGCGCAAGGTCGTGTGGGATGCGCGCAAGTCCAACCAGGCCAGGGGCGACATGTGGGCGCCCTGCCCCTTTCACCAGGAAAAGACCGCGTCTTTTCATGTAGATGACCAGAAGGGATATTATTACTGCTTCGGCTGTCATGCGAAGGGGGATGCGATCTCCTTTGTGCGTGAGACCGAGAATGTGAGCTTCCTGGAGGCGGTCGAGATCCTTGCGCGCGAGGTCGGCATGGCGATGCCCGCGCCCGACCCTGCGGCGCGCGAGAAGGCAGACCGGCGCGGCCAGTTGGTCGAGGTGATGGAGCAGGCGGTGCGGTTTTATCGCCTGCAGCTGAAGACCGGCGCGGGGGTGGCGGCGCGCGACTATCTGGCCGGGCGCGGTCTCGGGGCGGAGGCGCTGGAGCGCTGGGAGATCGGCTTTGCCCCCGAGGGCTGGCAGGGTCTCTGGGAGCATCTGCGCGGCAGGGGGGTGCCTGAGGAGCTGATCCTCGCCGCGGGGCTGGCGCGCGAGAGCCGAAAGGGGGGCAAGCCCTATGACACGTTTCGCGGGCGGATCATGTTTCCGATTCGCGACGGACGCGGGCGGGCCATTGCCTTCGGAGGGCGGGCGATGGACCCGGGAGAGAGCGCCAAGTATCTGAATTCGCCCGAGACCCTGCTGTTTGACAAGGGGCGCGTCCTGTTCAACCTCGCATCAGCGCGCGCTGCGGCGGGCAAGGGGGCGCCGCTGGTGGTGGCCGAGGGATACATGGATGTGATCGCGCTCTCCGAGGCCGGTTTCGAGGCGGCGGTGGCGCCTTTGGGCACGGCGGTAACCGAGGCGCAACTGCGCCTGCTGTGGCGTATTGCAGCCGAGCCGGTGGTGGCTCTCGATGGCGATGCGGCGGGGTTGCGCGCGGCCTATCGGCTGATCGATCTGGCGCTGCCGCTGCTGGAGGCCGGGCGGTCCCTGCGCTTTGCGCTGATGCCTGCAGGGCTTGACCCCGACGACCTGCTGCGCCAGCAGGGGCGCGGCGCGATGCAGGCAATGATTGCCGGCGCCCTGCCCATGGTGGAGCTTCTCTGGCGGCGTGAGAGTGAGGGAAAGTCCTTTGACACCCCCGAGCGGCGGGCCGCCCTCGACCGGGATTTGCGCAATATCATCAACAAGATAGCGGATCCCTCCATTCGCTCCCACTATGCGCAGGCACTGAAGGAAAAGCGCTGGGAGCTGTTTCGCTCCGCTCCCGGTCGCGCTGGCCGGTTTGCCAACACCGCCCCCCGCGCCAGCCGGAAGAACGCGCCTGCTCCCGTGCTCCCGGAGACCAGGGCTTCGCTGCTCGCCGCCGGGCCGGAAGCGGTGCCCGAAGTGCTGCGCGAGGCGGTGATCCTGGCCACGCTGATCACCCATCCGGCATTGATCGAGGCGCATCTGGCCCGGCTCGAACGGCTGGAGATGTCCACCCCCGATCACCGCGCCATGCTCGCGGTGCTGCTGGCGGGAGAATTTGCCTCGCCCGAGGCCGCCCGGGCGGCAATCACGGCCGAAATTGGCCCGGACCCGCTTGAAAAGCTGTTCGCGCTCAACCATGTACGCATTGCCCCGCCGCTTGCCCGGCCGGAGGATGGCGAGGCCGCCGGCCAGTGTCTCACCGAGGAACTGGCCAAGCTGGAGGCGGAGCGCGGCGCCCGGCGCGAAACCGAGGAAGCCAGTGCCGACCTGCCGGAGGCCAGCGACGAGGGGCTGACCTGGCGCCTTGCACAGGCCGCCGCCGCACGCGAGCGGGCGCGCCGCGGGCTGGGCGAGGACCGTACCGCCTTCGAGGTCGCCGACAGCGGCGCCCTGGTGGACCGAAGCGAACGCGAAAGGCTGGAAAGACTGCTGAACGAGATCGAATACGCAAAGAGCGGAAAAAAGGGGCGCAAAAGGCCCTGAAGCCCGGATTTCCCTGTTTTTTCGGCGGAAGATCCGGGGAAAAACCGCTAAACGGGTTGGCGAATCGGTGATTCGCGTGAATGATTCGCGCCACTTTCGAATCGCTCGAATCGTCCGGCCCGACCGGCCCGCATGCGAACAACGAACGAGGGAGAGCCAGATGGCCGCCAAAGACGCGCAGGACAAGAAAGCCGACGACCGGCAACCCCCGGCCGCCATGGGCGACATGAGCCAGGAATCGATCAAGAAGATGATCGCCACGGCCCGCGAAAAGGGCTATATCACCTATGACCAGCTCAACCGCGTCCTGCCCCCCGATCAGGTTTCTTCCGAGCAGATCGAGGACGTGATGTCGATGCTCAGCGAAATGGGCATCAATATCATCGAGGACGAGGAAGGCGAAGAGGCCGAGGAAATCGAAGCGGCAAAGGGCGGAACGACCGAAGTGGTGCCGCTTTCGGCAACGCGCGACGTGGCGCTGGCCTCCTCCAGCACCGAGAAGCTCGACCGTACCGACGACCCGGTGCGCATGTATCTGCGCGAAATGGGCTCGGTGGAGCTTCTCAGCCGCGAGGGCGAGATCGCCATTGCCAAGCGCATCGAGGCCGGGCGCAATACCATGATCGCCGGGCTTTGCGAGAGCCCTCTGACCTTTCAGGCGATCACCATCTGGCGCGACGAACTGCTCAGCGAGGATATTCTGCTGCGCGACGTGATCGACCTCGACGCCACCTTCGGCAACCAGATGGCCGGGGGCGATGACGAGGCCGAAGAAGTCACCGCCGCCCCTTCCGCCCCCGCCGGAGCCCAGGCTCAGAAGAGGCCCAAGGCCCAGGAACTCGACGCCGACGGAAACCCCATCGCCCAGGAGGACGAGGACGATGAGGAAGATCAGGCCAACATGTCGCTTGCGGCGATGGAGGCGGCGCTGAAGCCGAAAGTCCTTGAAATCCTCGAGCGGATCGCGCGGGATTACGAAAAGCTCTCCGAGATGCAGGACCTGCGCATGTCGGCGACGCTGAACGAGGACGACAGCTTCTCGAAAAAGGAAGAGAAAGCCTATCAGAAGCTGCGCCAGGAGATCGTCGATCTGGTCAACGAGCTTCACCTGCACAACAACCGCATCGAAGCCCTGATCGACCAGCTCTATGGCATCAACCGGCGGATCATGGCGATCGACAGCCAGATGGTGAAGCTCGCCGACCAGGCCCGCATCAACCGGCGCGAATTCATCGAGGCCTACAAGGGCTCCGAGCTTGATCCCACCTGGCTCGACCGCATGGCCGAGAAGAAGGGGCGTGCCTGGCAGGCCTTCATCGAGCGCTCGGCGGACAAGGTGCTCGAGCTGCGCGCCGAAATGGCCCAGGTCGGCCAGTATGTGGGCGTGGACATCCCCGAGTTTCGCCGCATCGTCCAGCGTGTGCAGAAGGGCGAAAAGGAAGCCCGCCAGGCCAAGAAGGAAATGGTCGAGGCCAACCTGCGCCTGGTGATCTCGATCGCCAAGAAATACACCAATCGCGGCCTGCAGTTCCTCGACCTGATCCAGGAAGGCAATATCGGCCTGATGAAGGCGGTGGACAAGTTCGAATACCGGCGCGGCTACAAGTTCTCGACCTACGCCACCTGGTGGATCCGCCAGGCCATCACCCGCTCGATTGCCGATCAGGCCCGCACCATCCGCATCCCGGTCCACATGATCGAGACCATCAACAAGCTGGTGCGCACCTCGCGCCAGATGCTGCACGAGATCGGCCGCGAGCCCACTCCCGAGGAACTGGCCGAAAAGCTGCAGATGCCGCTGGAGAAGGTGCGCAAGGTGATGAAGATCGCCAAGGAGCCGATCAGCCTCGAAACCCCCATCGGCGACGAGGAAGACTCCCAGCTCGGCGATTTCATCGAGGACAAGAACGCGATCCTGCCGCTCGACTCGGCCATTCAGGAAAACCTCAAGGAGACGACCACCCGCGTACTGGCCTCGCTGACCCCGCGCGAAGAGCGCGTGCTCAGGATGCGCTTCGGCATCGGCATGAATACCGACCACACGCTCGAGGAGGTCGGCCAGCAGTTCTCCGTCACCCGCGAGCGCATCCGCCAGATCGAGGCCAAGGCGCTCAGGAAGCTCAAGCACCCGAGCCGGAGCCGCAAGCTGCGCAGCTTCCTCGACCAATAGGAGTGATGACATCATGCGGCGTTCAAATGATTTCAGCGAGGTAGCAGGGTCCGCAATCGAGCGGATACGGGACCTGGCCACCCGCTTCGTGGACCGCCGCTTGCCCCGGGAAGCGATGGATAGCCTGTCCGCGGAACTCGAGTGTCACCGGCAGACACTGGAACAGGCATTCGAATTCCGCAAGATACACGGGCCGGCGCGTTCCGGGGCCGATTCCGACGTCTACTTTCGCGAAAAGCTCGGCGCGATGATTGATTCGGCAAAAATGGCGATAGACCCCGAATTGCGCGGAGGTTTTACCGGCGAAAAGATCCTCGAGAATCTGGACCATTACGCCTATCTGACCGAAGATCTGGTTGGCGCAGTCTGGCATTCGAAGACGGCTCAGACCCTGAAGGAATCTTCCTTTGACAACCGGGATGCGCTGAAACGCCTCGCGAACAGGTGAGCCATTATCGTGTGACATTGTCAGATGTTCTTGCCGCCCATGAAGAGGCGCTGACATATGGCGGCGTGAAAGGTGTCGTCAGCCGTCACTTGATCGAATCCGCTATCGGCCGCCCCTATTCCGGCTATCACCGAGCGATAAGCCGGAAGGCCGCCGCGCTTCTGCATGGATTGGTAACCAATCACGGCTTTGCGGATGGAAACAAGAGAACCGCCTTGCTGGTGACGGAATTGCTTGTCCGCCGGTCCGGCTACAGGCTGGTTCTGCTGAAGGATGAGCGTTTCGACGACCTGATCGTTTCGGTCGCGCAGGGTCGAATCGTTTTTGACGCATTGACTGACTGGTTCAAGCAGCGTTTGCATAAAGTGTGATACCTGCTCTGTTATCCGGCAAAAGGGTACACCCCATGACCCCCCCCAGCCCCGAAGAATCCGCCATGATCGAGGCCGTCATCCGGGCCGGCCTCGCCGAGCGGTGGAACGC
>JALWJU010000194.1 GCA_026997055.1 Paracoccaceae bacterium
GCGGCAAGCAGGTGAGCCTGGCCGATGTGGCCGGCCCCAACGGCACGCTGGTGATGTTCATCTGCAACCACTGCCCCTATGTGCTGGCGGTGCTCGACCGGATCGTGCGCGACGCGCGCGACCTGCAGGATCTGGGCATCGGCGTGGTGGCGATTTCGTCGAACGACGTGGAGACCTATCCCCAGGACGGCCCCGACAAGATGGCCGAGATGGCCCGCGAGCGCGGCTTTCCCTTTCCCTATCTCTACGACGAGAGCCAGGATGTGGCGCGCGCCTTTGGCGCTGTCTGCACGCCGGATTTCTTCGGCTACAACAGCAAGCTGGAGCTACAGTATCGCGGCCGTCTCGATGCCTCGCGCAAGGAGGCAGGGCCTGCGGACCTGCGCCGCGACCTTTACCTTGCCATGAAGGAAGTGGCCGAGACCGGGCGCGGCCCGGCCGAGCAGCACGCCTCCATGGGCTGCTCGATCAAGTGGAAGGATGGCGCCGGGTGAATATCGTCTTCGATCTCGACGGTACCCTGATCGACAGCGCGCCCGATATCCGGGCTGCGGCCAATGCGATGCTCGCAGCCGAAGGCGCCGCGCCGCTCGACATGGCCACCACGATCAGCTTCATCGGCAACGGCATCCCGAAATTCGTCGAGCGTGCCATGCGCGCGCGCGCCCTGCCCGAGGCCGATCATGCCCGCCTGACCGAGGCCATGCTCGATGCCTATGCGCAGAACCCGGCGACGCTTTCGCGCCTCCATCCGGGGCTGGACAGCCTTCTGCCGAAGCTCAAGTCCGACGGCCATCGCCTCGGCGTCTGCACCAACAAGCCGCTGGCGCCCGCCCGCCAGATTCTCGACATTTTCGGCATTACCGACCTGTTCGACGTGATCATCGGCGGCGACAGCCTGCCGGCGAAGAAGCCCGACCCGGCCCCGCTCATCGCCGCCTTCGAGGCGCTGGGGGCGGGCGAGCGGCTCTATGTGGGCGACAGCGAGGTGGATGCCGAGACCGCCGCGCGCGCTTCCGTCCCCTTCGCGCTTTTCACCGAGGGCTACCGCAAGAAGCCGGTGGAGGCGCTCGCCCATGTGCTGGCATTCGACCATTTCGACGGCCTTGGCGCTTATATCGACTCCACCCGTTCGTGAGGCCCCGGGATGGAACTCAAGGCGCTGATCTTCGATGTGGACGGCACGCTGGCCGAGACCGAGGAGGCGCACCGCGCCGCCTTCAACGAGGTCTTCGCCCGCCACGGTCTGGGCTGGCACTGGTCGAGGGAAGACTACCGCGAGCTTCTTCAGACCACCGGCGGCAGGGAGCGGATGCAGGCCTTTCAGGCCGGTCTGCCCCGGAGCGAACAGCGCCTGTCGGAGGATGAAATCGCCGCGCTGCACAGGGAAAAGACCGCGATCTACGGCGAGATCCTCGCCCGGGGCGAGCTGGAACTGCGCCCCGGCGTGGCCGAGCTGATCGAGCGGGCCCGCGCCGCCGGGCTGGAGCTGGCCGTGGCCACCACCACCAACCTGCCCAATGTCGAGGCGCTTACCCGCTGCTGCTGGGGCAAGGCGGCGCAGGAAATCTTCGCCGTGATCGCGGCGGGCGACCAGGTGGCGGCCAAGAAGCCCGCGCCGGACGTGTTCCTGCTGGCGCTCGAGCGGCTGGGGCTGGAGGCAGGGGCCTGCGTGGCCTTCGAAGACAGTCTGAACGGCCTCAACTCGGCCAGGGCCGCCGGGCTGCGCGTGGTCGTGACTCCTTCGGTCTATACGGACGACCAGGATTTTTCCCCGGCCGATCTGGTCCTGCCCTCCCTCGAAGGGCTGGACCCGGCAACGCTGGCGCGCCTCTGAAGCCCGCCCCAGGGCGCCCGCGAGCCGCTACCGGCCGGAGCGGGCCATGAGAATGACGGCGGCAAGCCCGACGGCGATGACCAGAAGCGCGGCGGGCGCGGCGGCGCCGATCTGCTCGAGCGAGGCCTGTTCGTAAACCCGGGTCGAAAGCGTGTTGTAGTTGAACGGGCGCAGCAGCAGGGTGGCGGGAAGCTCCTTCACGCTGTCAACGAAGACCAGCAGCAGCGCGGTGCCGATCGAGCCGCGGATCATCGGCAGGTAAACCTCGCGCAGGGTCTCCCCGGGGCTGCGCCCGAGCGAGCGCGCGGCCATGGGCAGGCTCGGCGAGATGCGCCCCATGGCCGCATCCGCCGCCCCCTGGGCGATGGCAAAGAAACGCACCGCATAGGCCAGCACGATGGCAAAGGCGGAGCCCGTGAGCAGCAGGCCCGGATCGTGCCCGGTGAGGCGGGCGATCGCGTCGGCGAGCGCGTTGTCGATCTGCGCGAGCGGGATCAGGATACCCACCCCCAGCACCGCGCCGGGAGCGGCGTAGCCGATGGTGCTGACCGGCAGCAGCAGACGCGGCAGGCGCGCCCGGCTCAGGCGCACGCCATAGACCATGACCAGCGCCGCACCCACGGTGATCGCCGCCGCCATGGCGCCCACGCTCAGCGTGTGCCAGAGCGCCAGAGCCAGGCCCGGGGCGGCCCACTGATCGGCATTTTTCAGCGCATGGGCGCCGATCACCCCCACCGGCAGCGCAAAGCCGACCAGAAACGGGATCGTGCAGGCGATGGTCGCCGCCCAGCCCGCCCAGCCGCTGAGGCGAATCGGCGTCACCGGGCGGTGCTGGCGCGACAGCCGGTAAAAGCGGCTTCTGGCGCGCGAGACCTTCTCCAGCGCCACCAGCACGAAGACCAGCCCCAGCACCACCATGGCGATCTGCGCCGCGCCCCCGGCATTGCCCATCTCCAGCCAGGTGGTGAAGATGCCCGTGGTCAGGGTCTGTACGGCGAAGTAGTCCACCACGCCGAAATCGCTCACCGTTTCCATCATCACCACCGCCACGCCCGCGGCAATCGCCGGGCGCGCCAGCGGCAGGCCGACCCGCCAGAAGCGCGCCAGCGGCCCGGCGCCCAAGGCCCGGGCGACCTCGAAGGTGCAGCCGGACTGTTCGCGAAACGCGGCGCGCGCGAGCAGGAAGACATAGGGGTAAAGCGCCGCCGAGAGCACCACGATCGCCGCCCCCATGCTGCGGATCTCAGGAAACCAGTAGGCGCGGGCATTTTCCCAGCCGAACACCGCCCTGAGCCCGCTTTGCACCGGCCCGGCATATTCGAGAAAATCCACCAGCGCATAGGCGCCCACATAGGCGGGGATCGCCAGCGGCAGCAGCAAAAGCCATTGCAGAAGCCGCGCGCCGGGGAAGTCGTACATGACGATGATCCACGCCGCCCCGGTGCCGATGGCCGCCGCCAGGGCGGCCACCGACAGCGCCAGCACCAGCGTATTGGACAGGTAGCGCGGCAGGGTCGTGGCCCAGAGATGGGGCCAGATATTCTCGACCGGGTTCAGCGCCATCCAGATGAGCGAGGCGATCGGAGCCACCACGACCAGCGCGATCAGCAGTGCGGTGAGCGACCAGGGCGAGGGCCGGGGAAAACGCCGGAGTCGCGTTTTTGGTTGAGTGTTTTGCTCGGACATACCCGCCCTTACCGCGAAACGGGTTTAACTGTCCAGAAATCGCTCATATACTTCGAGCGGGATGGAGAACGGAGGCCGTCGCATTTCATGCGTATCGCATTTCACATGGGTGTCCACTGCACCGACGAAGACCGGCTCCTCAAGACCCTGCTCAAGAACAAGGGCATTCTGGCCGAACAGGGCGTCATCGTCCCGGGACCATCGCGGTTTCGTTCCGTCATCGCGGATGTGGTCGCCAAGCTGCGCGGCGGCAAGGCCAGCCGGGAAACCCAGGACATCCTGCTCGAGGCAATCACCGATGTGGACGAGGCCGAGCGGCTGGTGCTCAGCTTCGAGAATTTCCTCGGCGCTTCCAGACGGGCGCTGGAAAACGGGGCGCTTTACCACCTCGCCGCCGACAAGGCGATGCGGCTGCGCAACCTGTTTCCCGACAATCCGGTGGAATTCTTCATCGGCATCCGTGACCTCGCCACCTTCATTCCGGCCTTGTACGAGCGCGACGGCAACGGCGACTTTCGTGCCTTCCTGCAGGGGGTCGAGCCGCTGAGCCTGCACTGGGCCGACATGATCGAATCGATCCGCGAGGCCCTGCCCGATTGCCCGGTCACGGTGTGGTGCAACGAGGACACGCCGCTTCTCTGGCCGCAGATCGTACACGAAGTGGCCGGGGTCGATCCGCAACTGCGCCTGAAGGGGGGCTTCGACGTGCTCGGGGAGATCATGGCCAAGGAAGGCATTCTGCGCCTGCGCGCCTATCTCGGCGAGCACCCGCCGCAGACCGAAATCCAGCGCCGGCGCATCCTCGCCGCCTTCCTCGACAAATACGCACTCGAAGAGGCGGTCGAAGAAGAACTGGACCTGCCCGGCTGGACCCAGGAACTGACCGAGGAACTGAGCGCAAATTATGACGACGACGTGCTGGACATCTCGCGCCTTCCCGGAGTGACCATGCTGACGGTCTGAGGCATATATTCCCGAGGCGGCGTAACCGGGATCAGGCCATGCAAAAGATTCAATGCCTCCGGCGGGGATATTTATGGCAAGAGGAAAAGGGGAGCCCTGACGAACTCCCCCAAGAAAAGGCTCAGGCCTCTTCCCCTTGCACGGTCATCGGCGTCCCCGCCTGTACCGCAGAATCATCATGCCACGGCAAGGTTGATATTTCGTTACTTCCTCTTACTTCCTCTTGCTGCAAATATCCCCGCCGGAGGCATGAAATCCCTTGCTCTCCCGCCCGACAATCCACAGCCTCACATGCCCAGCGCTGCCTTGTACATCTCCAGAACCGCTTCCTCTTCGGCAAGATCGTCCTTGTCACGCTTGCGCAGGGCGATCAGCTTGCGCAGGATGCGCGTGTCATAGCCGCGGCTCCTGGCTTCGGCCATCACTTCCTTCTGCTGATCGGCAATGTCCTTTTTCTCCGCCTCAAGCCGTTCGTAACGTTCGACAAATGCGCGCAACTCATCGGCGGCCACGCGGTAGGACGTATCGGTTACCTGGTCGTTCATCTCTGCCTCCGTTTTCGGTTCGGGCTGCATAACGCCGGGGAGGGGTTGGGGCAAGGGCTTGCATTGGAGGCGGCGGCGAGGTAGTGGGCAGCGCGGAATGCGGAAGGAGGGCGGAGATGAACTGGCTGGTCATACCCGGTGCGTTTCTGGCCCTTTTGGGGCTGGCCGGCATCATCCTGAGCGCGCTCAAGGTTCTGAAGGCCCGTCGAGCGGGCCTCGATGACGACGCCCTGCGTGAAAAGCTGCGGGGCGTCATGCTGCTGAACATGGGTGCCTTGTTCGTCTCGGTGATCGGCCTGATGGCGGTGATCCTGGGTGTTTTCCTCGGCTGAGCGCCTCAGAAATCCACTTCGAGCGCCACGCCCCTTTCCTGCGCCAGTTCAACCACGCGGGCGGCCACGGCCAGATCCTGAAGCCCGACGCCGGTACCGTCGAAGAGCGTCAGCTCCGCGTCTCCCCGGCCCTCATGGGTGCCGTTGATGACGGCGCCGATCTCGGTGATGTCGTCTTGCGTGATGAGGCCCTGGGAGATGGCGTGCTGGCATTCGCCGATGGAGACGGACTGCGCCACCTCGTCGGTGAAAAGGCGCGCGCGCGCCACCAGCGCGGCCTCGACCTCCTGCTTGCCCTTCGTATCGGTGCCCATGCAGGCGATATGGGTGGGGCCGGTGACATGTTCGTCCAGCAGCGAGGGGGCGAAGGCCGAGGTGATGGAGATGATCACGTCGGCCTCCCGGCCCAGGCGCTCCAGCGATACCTGCTCGAATGGCAGGCCGATCTCGGCGGCGGTTTCCTCGAGGCGCGAGATCATCTCGGGGTGATAGTTCCAACCGATCACGCGATCGAAATCCACCACGTCGGCGGCCGCGCGCATCTGGAAGGCCGACTGGTG
>JALWJU010000195.1 GCA_026997055.1 Paracoccaceae bacterium
CTCGCCGGCGGTGCTGTCGCTGGTGGATGCGGCGCTGGACGGGCGCGAGGGGCTCGAGGATGCGGGCTTTCGCCATATCGCCTTTTTCGACAAGCCCGGCCGGGTGGACCTCTGGCCGCTGGTGCCCAGGGCCGCCTACGAAGAGACGCGGCCCTGGCACGACACCAGCGATGTGGCCATGCCCGAGACCCATACCAGCATCCTCGCGCGCGCCGTGGCCGAGGAGATCGAGCGGATGCTGGCCGAAGAGACCCTGCCCGGCGAAGGGGACGGCGGGGGCGGCGGGCCGCGCCCGGTCGAGCCGGGCGATATCCTGATCCTGGTGCGCGGGCGCAAGAGCGGCCTGTTCGAAGCGCTCATCCGCGCCTGCAAGCAGGCCGGGCTGCCGGTGGCCGGGGCCGACCGGCTGAAGCTGGGCGCGGAACTGGCGGTGAAGGACCTGACCGCGCTCCTGCGCTTTCTCGCCACGCCGGAAGACGACCTCTCGCTCGCCGCCCTGCTGCGCTCGCCGCTCTCTGGGCTGAGCGAAGCCGCGCTCTACGCGCTGGCCCAGCCGCGCCCGGAGGGGAGCTACCTGTGGTCCGCCCTGCGCCAGAGCGACCACGGCGAGGTGGTGGAGATGCTCGACGACCTGCGCCGCCATGCCGACTTCCTGCGCCCCTACGAGCTGCTGGAGCGGGTGCTGACCCGCCATCGCGGGCGCGCAAACCTGCTGGCGCGGCTCGGGCGCGAGGCCGAGGACGGGATCGACGCGCTCCTGGCCCAGGCGCTGGGCTACGAGAGCGCCGAGACTCCGAGCCTCACCGGCTTTCTCCAGTGGCTCGACGCCAAGGAGGTGGAGATCAAGCGGCAGATGGACTCGGCGGGAAACCTGATCCGGGTGATGAGCGTGCACGGGGCCAAGGGGCTGGAAGCGCCGATCGTCTTCCTGCCCGATTGCGCGAAGCGCGACCTGAAGCTCAGGGACGCCCTGCTTGCAACCGAAGGCGGGCCGGTCTGGAAGCCGAACCGCGACCAGATGCCCGAGGCGCTTGCCCCGGCCATCGAGGCCGCCCGGCAGGCCGCGCGCGACGAGGATACCCGCCTGCTCTACGTCGCCGCCACCCGGGCCGCGAACTGGCTGATCGTCGCCGCCGCCGGCGAGCCGGACCGGGACGGCGCCTGCTGGCATGACGTGCTGGCAGAGGGCCTGCGTGCGGCCGGGGGCGTCACGCATACCTTTGCCCTGGGCGAGGGGCTGCGCCTCGAGAGCGGGCAGTGGCCGACGTGCGACAGGGCCGGGAGAATGGACTGCGAGGAAACCGCCGCGCCGCCCTTGCCGGACTGGGCGACGCGCCCGCCCGCGCCCTTCGAGCCCGCCCCCGCGCCGCTTTCGCCCTCCGATCTGGGCGGGGCCAAGGCGCTGCCGGGCGAGGGCGCGGGGCTCGGCGAGGAGGCGGCCAGGGCGCGCGGGCGTCACCTGCACAAGCTGCTCGAGGTCCTGCCCGACCACCCGCGCGCCGACTGGCCCGAAATCGCCCGCGCCCTGCTTGCGGACGCCGAGGACACAGAAGCCCTCCTGGCCGAAGCCGCCGCGCTGATCACCGACCCGGCGCTGGCCCATGTCTTCGCCCCCGGCACGCTGGCCGAGGTCGATCTCAGCGCGCGCCTGCCCGCGCCCGGCCCGGAAGGCCGCCCCCTGCCCCTGCACGGCAGCATCGACCGGCTGATCGTCGGCCCCGATACGGTCACTGTCATAGACTTCAAGTCCAACGCCCTGGTGCCGCAAACGCCCGAGGAAGTGCCCGAGGGCATCCTGCGGCAAATGGGCGCGTATATGGAGGCAATTGCGCAGATTTTCCCAGAGCGCGCGGTGGAATGCGCTATCCTCTGGACAACAAAGGCACAATTGATGCCGATCCCGCCCGCGCTCGCCCGCGCCGCGCTGAACGCCGCTCCGCCGCTCCTTGACGATGCTGGCCCGGCTACATAGGTTGCCCCCAAACCGCAATGCCAAGGAGGTGCCTCATGGCCACCGTAGCTGTTACCGACGCGACCTTTGACGAGGAAGTGCGCAATTCCGATATCCCGGTGATCGTCGATTTCTGGGCCGAATGGTGCGGCCCCTGCAAGCAGATCGGCCCGGCCCTGGAGGAGCTTGCCGCCGAATATGAGGGCAGGGTCAAGATCGCCAAGGTCAATGTGGACGAGAACCCGAATTCGCCGGCGCAGTTCGGCGTGCGCGGGATCCCGACCCTGTTCATGTTCAAGAACGGCGAAGTCGTCTCCAACAAGGTCGGCGCCGCGCCCAAGGCGATGCTGAAAAGCTGGATCGAGGAATCGCTCTGACACCATTGCTCGAAGTGCAGTACTGAGCCCGGCCGGCCGGCCGGGCTTTTCCTTTCCGTGGCGCCGGGTCCGTGGTGCCGGGTCCGTGGCGCCGGGGCTCACCCCCAGCGCACCTCTCCCAGGAAGATGTAGCCGGCCCCGTAGATGGTCTTGATCAGGCGCGGATTCTTCGGGTCTTCGCCGAGCTTTGTGCGCAGGCGCGAGATGCGCACATCCATGGCCCGGTCGAAGCTCTCCGACGCCATGCCGCCGAGGCGCTCCTGCATGTACTGGCGCGAGATCAGTCGCCGCGGCGCTTCGAGAAACAGCCGCAGCACCTCGCCTTCGGCATGGCTGAAGGCGGTCTCCCTTCCGTTGCTGTCTTCGAGCACATAGCGGTCGAAATGGGCGGTCCAGCCGTTGAAATGGGCGGTGTTGGCCGTATCCGCGGCGGGCCTCGCCTTGCGCAGGCGGGCGCGCACCCGAGCCACGACCTCGGCGGGCTCGAAGGGCTTGATGATGTAGTCGTCGGCGCCCAGCTCCAGCCCGGTCACCCGGTCCTGCACCTGGGCGCGGCCCGAGATGATGATGATCGAGGCCCCGCTTTCCAGCGCCAGCCGGTGCACGAGCGTCAGCCCGTCGCGATCCGGCAGGCCCAGGTCCACGAGGCAGACATCCGGGGCCGAGCTTTTCAGCGCTGCCTCGAATTCGGTCGCGCGGCCGAAGGAAATGGTGCGAAACCCCGCCTCTTCCAGCGCGTCGGCCAGCATCAGGCGGATCTGCGGCTCGTCGTCGAGAATGGCGATCAGCGGGCGGCTCATGCGCTCAGCTCCCTGGCGAGAAAGGCGGCAAGTTCGCCCTGAGTAAACGGTTTCTGCAGGATGGGAAAGGCGGCATCGGCACGCCGCCGGTCGCCGGGGGGCAGCGAGGTCATCAGGCAGGCCGTGGCGGTGGCGCCTTCGCGGCGCAGGCGGGCAAGCAGCGCATCGCCCGACATTTCGCCGCCGAGGTTGACATCCGAAAGGATCAGCCCGATTCCGTCGATCCCGGCCAGAAACAGCGCCTCCTCCGCGCTGGCCGCCTCGATCACCTGATGACCGAGGGCGATCAGCATTTCGCGCACGTTTTCGCGGATCTCGTCGCTGTCCTCGACCAGCAGCACGAGGCGCGGGGCGGGCTGGGCATCGGCGCGGCGCAGGGGCAGGCGCAGGGTGACCCGGGCGCCGCCTTCGGGGCGGTTGTCCAGCCGTATCTGGCCGCCGGCCAGCTTGGTCTGGTCGAACACCATCGAAAGCCCCAGCCCCGAGCCCTCGCCGCCCTTGGTCGAGAAGAACGGCTCCAGCGCGTGCTCCAGCGCCTCGTCGGTGAAGCCGGGGCCGGTATCGGTGACGGCGATCTCGACCCAGGTGCCGCGCAGGGCGCGCACCGCTATGGCGATCCGCCCCGGCCCGGCGCCGATGGCGTCGCGGGCGTTGAGGATCAGGTTGAGCACCATGTCCTGCAGCGCGCCGGGGTCGAGCATGACCTGCTCCGGCAGAGGGGAGAGGTGCATCTCGAGCCGGACCCCGGCCGGCAGCGAGGGGGTAGCGAGGGTGCGCAGGTCTTCGAACAGGGCAGCCAGGTCGGTGGGCTCGGGGTGCATTTCGCGCCGGCCCGTGACCGAGGCGATGCGTTCGAGCAGCACCCCGCCGCGCCGCGCCGCGCCGGTGGTGGCGGCCACGAGTTCGCGGGCGCGCTCGGGCAGGTCCATCTGCGACAGGCGCGCCTGCAGGCCGAGGATGATGGTCAGCAGATTCGAGAAATCATGCGCCAGCCCCGAGGTAAGCTGGGCGGCCAGTTCGCGCTTGCGGGTCTGGTTCAGCGCCTCGCGCGCCTGGGCCTCTTCGGTGATGTCCATGGACAGGATATAGACCCCGCGCACCGCCCCGCCGTCTTCCTCCTGGTCCGGGGTGAATGCCACGCGGATGCGCCGGCCGGTGGGGTCGTGGTTGAACTCGGTGACGCTGGCCTCGCCCTTCAGGGCACGTTCGAAAAAGGGCAGGATGCGCGAGAACGCCTCCTCGCCCAGCGCCTCGCGCGCGTGCAGGCCGAGGATGTTTTCCGGCCGGCCGGGAATGACGCTGGCGAGCTTGCGGTTGGAAAAGGTATAGCGCAGGTCCGGGTCGAGCCGGGCGATATGGGCCGGCATCATCTCGGTGGTCAGGCGGGTGCGGCTCTCCATCTCGCTCAATTGGCGCGAGGTTTCCTCGAGCGCGGCATTGGTGGCGGCGAGGGTGCGGTTGGCCCGGGCAAGCTCCTCGGTGTAAGCCAGCACCTGCTCGCTCAGTTCCTCGGAGCGCGCCCTGAGCAGGGCTTCCTGCCGCTTGATGCCGGTGATGTCGGTATAGACCGCGACCCAGCCGCCCTGGGGAAGCGGGCTGCCCTCGACCGAGATCACCCGCCCGTTGGCCCGTGTGCGCTCCATGTAATGCGGCTCGAAGGCCAGCGCCTGATCCACCTTTTCCTGCACGAAGGCATCGTGGTCGGCCACCGGACCGTATTCGCCCTGCTCCACCAGGTAGCGGATGGTGTCGGCAAAGGGGGTGCCCGGGGTCACCAGCTGATCGGGCAGGGCGAACATCTCCTGGAAGCGGCGGTTGACCACCACCAGCCGCAAGTCGCTGTCATAGATCGACAGCGCCTGCTGGATCAGGTTCAGCCCGGCCTGGGTCAGGGCGGCGATGTCGGTCTTCTGGGCCAAGGGCGCCTCCTCGGCCAATCGCTACCACCGCTTCCGGGCCGGGAAAAGCCCCCGGTAGCGGCCCGGCGGCCGGAGCGGGCTGTAACAATTCGTAAGATTTTCGAAAAACTGCGGCAAGTTTTGCCGCGCAAGCATATAGTCGGCTTGCGATATGCAGAGAATCGCTCAAGCGATCGGGTGCGCCCAAACGGCGTGGGGAGGAAAAGACGTGGCTGACGCAAATGCGGACAAGGGGCTGCCGCCCTCGATTCCGGCGCTTCTGGAGCGCAATGCGGAGAAATTTGCCGACCGGCCGGCCTATCGCGAAAAGGAATTCGGCATCTGGCAGCAATGGAGCTGGGCCGAGGCGCGCGAAGAGATCACCAATCTGGCGCTGGGGCTCCTGATCCTCGGGATCGAGCGCGGCGACCATGTGGCGATCATCGGCCGCAACCGCCCGGCCCATTACTGGGCCATGGTGGCCGCACAGATGTGCGGCGCGGTGCCGGTCCCGCTCTATCAGGACGCGGTGGCCGAAGAGATGGCCTATGTGCTCGACCATTGCCGCGCCCGCTTCGTCATCTGCGGCGACCAGGAGCAGGTGGACAAGGTGATCGAGGTGCAGGAGCGCGTGCACCATATCGAGCATGTGATCTATTACGACAAGCGCGGGATGCGCAAATACGACCACACGCATCTGCACTGGTATCAAACGGTACAGGAAGAGGGGCGCGTTGCCCATGAGCGGGTGGAAAGGGAGCTCGAGAAGCGCCGTAGCGAACTCACGCTCGATTCCACCTGTGTGATGCTCTACACCTCCGGCACCACCGGCAAGCCCAAGGGCGTGGTGCTCTCGAACCGCAAA